>NZ_JAUDRH010000005.1:0-300000 GCF_030381805.1 Chlorogloeopsis sp. ULAP01 | reverse complement strand
CCAGATTAACAAGATGAAGGATAATTTTAAGAAAGCAAAAGAAATTTTACGTGAGCGAGGAGTTACAGGTGACATTATTGCTGTCAATGGTTGTATGTATGGTAAAGACCAGAAACCTTTGAAGGATGATAAAGAACCAGATAAGATTTACTACAAATATGCTGATCAGGCTTTCTGGAGCTTGATTTCAGGAGATGAAAATCTGTATCAAGAAATAATTGTGCCAATTGATGAGAAGGCGAAAAAGAAAGACGAGCAATTCAAAGCTACATATGCTGCAAAAGTCAATGAGATGACAGCGGAATTCACTCGTTACTTTATGAAAAATTACCAAATTGACTGGGTTAAGCTGGTTGATTATGTATCCAAGAGAGAGGAAATTGTTTTAGAACCACAATCAGAGCAGTTGTCTCTGTTTTTGGAAGATACATCTGATGTGGAAGAGCCTTTAGACTTAGAAGATGCCTTAAATACTGAAGAATATTCATAACATAAAATTATATATAGCTGTGAAAATTTCTAATCAACAATTTTGCTAACCAGTGACAGATTTAATTTTTTAATTTTGGTACTAAGAAAGAGCGATCGCCTATTTATGAAGATTAGATAACTAGTGCGATCGCTCAAAATAACCATACAAAAATAATTTATTTGTTTTTAGGCTGAAATTCGTTGAACATTTCCTGGGTGAATTTCACAGACAAGTTCATTGAAAGAAGTAGTGGGAGCCTTAGCAAATAAAGAACTCATCTTGTTTAATATTTTTTGATAAGCTTCGCTGTGATTTGCTTCCATATCACCCATGTTTTCCCAAAAAATTACAGCGATACCTTTATCAGTTCCTGGTTCTTGCAGCAAGTATGCTTTTTGGAAACCTGTGGTATACATTGAAACAGCTTGTTCAAAAAGTTGTTTAGCTTCTTCAAATTTACCTGGTTTAAATTCTCCTACAGCAACATAAGCATATTGATGTTTGAGACAATCGTGGAAATCTGACATTTTTTTCTCCTTGACAAAGGGTGATTGATAGACTCTGGTGATTCTCGAAATTTAAGTTGTTTTAAATTTGCACTTTAGTTGCAGTGTAAATGTTGCTTAAATCTACTTTGCTGTTTTTAATTTTTAATTTTTAATTACCGAAGTATCCTCCAATTAAAGACTTCTGTTTTCAACCTTTTCAATCAATTGTTCAGCTATTTCAATTGCCAGCACAATCAAATCTTGCTCTTGCACTCCTTTACCCATATCATCTGAAGTTTGAGAGTAAATATGAGGATTGGCAAGCATTCCAGCTAGTAACTGCGCGGCTATTTGTTTAATTTCAGTTGTTTTTGCATCCATTTATAACTACCTTAACGCACTGGCAAAGCGAGATTTTGTGACTGCTTTGGCAAAATTAGCTCTTTGATAAATCTCTGCCTTGAGAGGCTTGTAAATCAGTTCGTACCAGATATGCCCTACCTGTGCATCAAATCCTAACCTTTGACCGCGCATAAATAGGTGCAGACATCTGATATATTTACCTGGTAATAATTGCCAGCAAAAATGGCTTCTATTTCCCTCGTATGGATGTGTGACAGCATCTATATGTACATTTGTCGCCAAGCCATAAGCTGGATAGGGAGGTGCGGTGGAACCAACAGCAAACCAATCAGGCACAGGAAATATAGGTTCAACGTCTTCAGTAGAACCCATGTTCATATGAGCAAAGTACCGAACCGCAAAATTAAGATTGACTATTTCTGGCTCATCTGCAATTTTGTCTTCTGTCTCCTTTGGCTTGCCTTTGATGAAGAGTTCTTCTATCAGATAATCTGCCCCGGCATAAAGGCTAATCGTCCGGTAAAGTTCGCATACTAAATGACGATTCTTACCTGTAATGGGATCTGCACCAATATAATCAAAGGGTTCGGAGGCAATAGTAATGCTAGCTCTCACAGAGCCACTGGATTGCGATATAAGTCGATAGGAATGATTAAACAGGCAAACTTCATAGTAAGGTGATTTAGGATGGGGAGGCCCAGGTAGCAGGATTTCAGCTACCTGCATACAACGCTTTTCTGGATCTTGTCCTAACCACTCACCTCTTGCTGCTGGAAATGGATCGAGAATTTCTTGGTGGTCAAGCTGTATGCTTGTTGCTGAACCACTAAACCAGTTTCGTTCATTGTCCTCTGGTGCGGGTATTAAATTAAACCAAACAATCAGGCGGTTATTTACCAGTCTGACTCCACGTGCTTCTCCTGTAGAACCATAGACGACTTCTGTCGATGGCTCGCCTAGTTCTGGAGGCATAGGCTCACCTCGATCTAATCTGACGAAGGTTGAGGCAAAAGCTTCATTTTCTGAACCGGGTGGTATCGGCTTAGATAGACAGAAAACTAGAACATCGTGGCTGGGATCATCGGGATCAATGTGATCAACTTGGGCTTTTAAGGGTGTGTGGGAAAGGTCACGCAAGTCACTTAATACTAACTCTTTTGGTAGAATTTGAAATTTTTGGGCGATCGCTTGCCAGGGTAGAGTCACATCACCCCCTCGCCAATAATTCGAGGGATTGAAAATAGCCAATAAATTAATGGATGGCATAAATCTGCCCTCCTGACAATTTTTGGGAATTGATATTTGATGACAATATTGCGACTGCAAACTTTATCAGTGTAACACTCAATCCAATTTACTTCTTTATTTGAGATTAAGAATAAAACTTGAGTAAGTTGTGAGAAAGTAAACAAATATTTGCAAATAATTACCTCATGATACATTTATTGTTGTCAAATTTTAAACAAGTAATACCACTTTGAATTTTAGATTAGATTTTGGATTAGAAATTACCTTCTGTGTTGGGTTCTCGTGAATCCATTTGCCCTTAATAATTTTTTAAATTGGTATAAGTTAATGTAAATAAACTAAAAATACAAATCCCCGACTTTTTGACAAGTGGGGATTTTGCGGAACGCGTTTTACGTTTAATTGAGTTTTCTACTTTATTAAAAAAACAAGTTCATGTTCTTGAATGATAAGATTAAGTAGAAAAATAAAAATTGACATACTCTTAGTAAAAAGAAAGATGATTTGTGAGGAGAATGTCAATAAAATTTCTTAATTTGATTGCTTTTTAGGTGAAGTAGCTAATTTAGGTTGGTATATCCCTGTCTGTCTCTCTTTTAGTTCTGCTGCCTTAGCTTTCTTCTTCAGTTTTTTTTGCTGCTTGTCCATCGACTCTGGAGGATCGTTAAAATAGTTACAATATGCGAGTTTATCGTCATCGGATAGCGAGCAAAACATTTGCCGTAATTCACCGTTAAAACCAATAGGATAGTGTAACTTTAACAACCTTCTAAAATGTAAATATCCTGCCCAATTTCTTGAGCCAACCATAAGTTTCATTGCCTGCAATAACTCTTCTTTAGTTGGTTGATGCATAGTATGTAAGTCGAGAAATTGAAATAGTTATTCTGTAGGATTAATGACTTAGGGTTGATTAAAAAAGCACCCACACTTAAAGTTAACCTGCATCTAATGTAGACGACACTGTTTTTGGTTCACCTTCCTCTATTTCACTTTTAGAACTCAGGAAAAGTTTCTTAGCAATCCAGTAAGTAAAGATGTGAGAGAGTAATCCTAAAGGGCCAGCAAATAAACATAGTACTAATGAGTGAATTGTAAAAACTCCTGTTTTTTGTCCTTGCAAATAAATGTAGCGCCCGACAAACAAATCCATTACTAGGAAATGAATCCAACCTGTAGCCGCAGCTTTCTCATCGGCAAAAAATTTAGCAATGTCTGCCAGTTGAGGATTTGATAGAGCTTGGGCATTTTCTGGAGTAACACTAATAATGAACAAATACAAATATGCTGCTGCTAAAGGCACAAAAGGAATATAGGATTCCATTACCTGTTTGGTAACTTTCCATTTAGGCAAGAAAATCATCAATGCCCAAAAGGGTAAAACGAAAATATTGGCAATGTTGAACAGTTGAGTGATATTCATAGAAAATGGAGACAAGGGACAGGGGAGTGGGAGACGCGGGAATAAGGAGATAGGGAGCAGGGGAGCAGAGGAAAACAATCAGCTACTAACCACTGTATGGGAGGGTTTAGAAGATAAATTATCAGTTTGAACGACAAGATTATCAACAAAACCCGCACGGCAGTCGTTACAACCGGGGGAACCCGACGCCAGGTGCTACACGTGCTTAATCCGCAAAGGCGCACTGGTTCCAAGGGCGTGCTGCCTCCCCTACTAACTACTAACCAATGACTAAATAGCTTATAATGTCACAAGCTGCGATTCAATCTCAGACGAATTTAGTTCTCGACCAATAAAAACTAAACGGGTTTGCCGTAACTCTTGAGGTTGCCAAGGGCGATCGTAGAATTGTTCAAAGCGATTCCCCACCCCTTGCATTACTAGACGCATAGGTTTGTTATGTACAGCAACAAAGCCTTTAATTCGGTAAATTTCTTGTTGTTTTACTAGTACTTGTAACTGTTGTTGCAGCTTTTGGGGGTCAAAGTCGCGATCTAAAATTAGGTGAGTTGATATGATTTCTTCATCGTGATCATGTTCTTCTTCAGTATCATGATGACTAGGACGGGTATCTAAATTGTCTTCAACTGCGGCTTGGAATCCTAACAATATGGATGGATCTAGTTGACCTTCACAACTGTTTACAATCTTTACAACCCTGGGCAGTTCTTGTTTAACTAACTCCTCAACTTTTGCTTTTGTTTGTTCATCAACCAAATCAGTTTTATTTAAAATTACTAAATCTGCACAGGCAAGTTGATCTGCAAACAGTTCTTGTAGAGGGGTTTCGTGTTCTAAACTATCATCTGCTTGCCTTTGTGCCTCTACCGCTTCCGGATCGTCAGCAAATGTTCCTGCTGCTACTGCCGCACAATCTACCACTGTAATTACAGCATCAACCGTAGCACCAGAACGAATTTCTGGCCAGCGAAAAGCCGTTACTAGTGGTTTTGGCAAGGCTAAACCAGAGGTTTCTATTAAAATGCAATCAATACTATCTCGCCGCTTGAGTAACTGTTGCATTGTCGGTAAAAATTCTTCCTGTACAGTACAGCACAAGCAGCCGTTAGTTAATTCAAAAATATTATCTGTGCCATTACCGTCTTCTGGGCAAATTTGACACGATTTCAACAATTCTCCATCTATGCCAAGTTCGCCAAATTCATTAACTATAACAGCAATACGGCGTCCTTGATTGTTTTGGAGTAGGTGTCGAATGAGAGTAGTTTTACCACTACCTAAAAACCCGGTAATAACGGTGACAGGAATTTTTGCAGCCATTGTTTAATTAAAATTTTACACAAAAGCCATGAATTGAGCCTTTTTGCATTTTGCCCCATAGTGGGTAGATTGGGAATCAGCACTTACGCACAAAATAAAGGTGATTAGTAAAGGCTGGGTATAAACGTGTGATACCAATTTAAAAAATGATTAAGGGCAGATGGATTCACGAGAACCCAACACAGAAGGAAATTTCTAATCCAAAATCCAAAATCGTATAAGACTGTAGGGGCAACTTCCCTAAGAAAGCCCTGTGTGATGAGGACAATCCCAGGGGCGCTGCCCCTACACTTTAGAAAATATTGGCTGATATTATTTTGTGGTTTACTCGGCAGTAGCCAGTTCGGTGCTGCCACGTGTACGACGGCGAGTCAGGGTGTTGAACAGCATTTGTCCGATCGCCTTAATCAAATTGCCTTCTAATTCCTGGAACATTTTCATATTCATGCCAAAGGCGGCATTAGCTTCATCGACAATGCGATCGGCTGTAGCATCATCGATTGGCAGTTCATCTAAAGCTTGACGATATTTGTTTTTGAATGCTTTTTCGTCAGAAATGTCTTCAAATTCATAGAAAGCTGTTCCATCCCCACTTAGGTTCATTGCAGTTTGGGCAATGCCTTTGAGAATTTGTCCACCAGACAAGTCCCCAAGGTAGCGGGTGTAAGAATGAGCAATTAATAATTCTGGTTCTTTTTCAGAAACTTCCCGAATACGCTGTACGTATGCTTCCCCAGCAGGCGATAATTGAATTTGTTCCCGCCAGTTGCCACCGTAATAATAGCTAAGGTCTTTTTCTAAACTGCGCTGTCTGTATAGTTCTCGAAAATTTATTTTAGAAACTAGAGGATGATTTTTGTGCTTTTCCATCTCCTCTTCCATAACGGAATACACAAAGTAGAGGTTGGCAACGAGCTTGCGGTAGGAGTTTTTCTCTACTACTCCTTTTAAAAAGCACTTGACAAAACCAACGTTTTCTGCCATCGTGTGGGCTTTTTTAGTGCCTACACGCAATTTGGTAGCTAGATTGCTGCTCATGCTAAATTTCTCAACTTTAAAAAGTCAACTGCCGGAGTATCGATTTATTAACGGCTACAAAAGCCACTAAAACGTTACAGTAGAGCTATTTGATGAGAAATTTTATTAAATATTTTTAAGCTACTAAGTTTTGTAGGATTGGCAAACGTAACTCAATCACTTATACAGAGCCATATTTGCACAACTTAAAGTTTTGTTATGACTGGCTAAATTTAATTTACATCGGGGATTGGGTACTGGGTATTGGGTAAAGGGGACAAGGAGAGGATATGCCTGGAGGCGGCAGCCCACAAACCGTCGTTACCAGGTTCAACCTAGTAACGAGAAATCTAAAATTCCCAGTACCCAGTACCTAATCACCAGTCCCCAGTCCCTATTTAAGCACTATCTCTTAAAAAAGCTTTACTTAAATCAATTTTAGGCGAAGAAAAACTAATAGGACTATCGTGATAAAACCTACCCATAGAGAATTGTTGAATAAGTTTTAAAGTGTTATCCTCCTGTGTGTCTGTGTGGAGTGTTTTAACGTATGGTCTCATCTATAACTCGGCCTCAAGGCTTTGGTGGAAATTCTGCTTCTGAGCCAGATGGATTGCAGCAAGCGATCGCAAGCAATTTAGCACTAAATAATATCTCGCTACCAACAACTCCCTTGTTTGGCACAGACGGTATTCGCGGACGAGTTGGAGAATTACTAAGTGCACCTCTAGCATTGCAAGTTGGTTTTTGGGCGGGGGTTGTATTGCAATCTAATGCTTCCCAGATCGGCCCGATCATTGTTGGACAGGATTCGAGAAATTCTAGTGATATGCTGGCAATGGCCTTAAGTGCAGGCTTAACAGCAGCAGGGTTAGAAGTTTGGTATTTAGGTTTATGCCCTACTCCTTGTGTTGCCTATCTTACTAGTGTTAGTGATGCGATCGGCGGAGTGATGATTTCTGCCAGCCACAACCCACCGGAAGATAACGGCATTAAGATTTTTGGTGCTGATGGTTTGAAGTTATCGCAAGTATTACAGGCAGAAATTGAAGCAGGATTGCGGGGTACAGCATCGCCTAGTATTAATCGCAATTGTGGTAGGCATTACTCCCGCCCAGAGTTGGTAGAACGTTATGCTGAAGCCCTAAAACATCCTTTACACGCTGTCAATCTTCAAGGGATGAAGATTGTTCTAGATTTGGCGTGGGGGGCAGCTGTTGGGTTAGCACCATCAGTATTTGAGTCGTTAGGGGCAGAAGTTATTTGCTTGCATAATCAAGCGGATGGCGATCGCATTAATGTTAACTGCGGTTCTACTCACTTAGATATTGTGCAAGCAGCAGTTAGCGAACACAATGCCCACTTAGGTTTTGCCTTTGATGGTGATGCTGATCGCGTTTTGGCAGTAGATCATAGCGGCAGACAAGTAAATGGTGATTACATCCTTTACCTGTGGGGACGCTACCTACAACAAAAACAAGAACTACCAAATAATCTCATTGTTTCCACAGTCATGGCTAACTTAGGCTTTGAAAGAGCGTGGGAAAAAATTGGTGGTAAGCTAATTCGTACAGCAGTGGGCGATCAATATGTCCAAGCAGAAATGCATTCCTCTGGAGGAATGTTAGGTGGAGAACAATCTGGTCATATTCTGTGTCGCCATTATGGTATCACTGGAGATGGTCTACTGACAGCTTTACATTTAGCAACTTTAGTACAGCAAGCTGGTGTTCCTCTCACAGAAATGGTTGATCAGAGCTTTCTAACATATCCTCAACTGTTGCGGAACGTGCGTGTAGAAGACCGCAGCAAACGTCTAGGATGGAAAGAATGCCAACCTCTACAAGAAGCGATCGCTTGTGCTGAGGCAGGAATGGGTAATACAGGCAGGATACTAGTTCGTGCATCAGGCACAGAACCAGTCATCCGAGTCATGGTAGAAGCAGAAGCAGCGGAACTTGTTAATTATTGGACAAATGAACTTGTGTTAAAAGTTCAGCAATATCTAGCAGCTTGAGAAGGCAGGAGGCAGGAGGCGGAGAGCAGCGTCGTGCGGAGGTTCCCCTCCGTTGTAGACGCGCAGCGGCGAGCAGCGCGCCCTTGCGGCTCTGCCGACTTGTAGGCGCGTTCGCCGTCAGGCGTTGCGTTAGCTAGCGGCGTATCCGTTGGTAGCGACTGCGTACACGCGAAGCGGGTTCTCGTTAGAGTACCCGGAGGGCTTCCCATAAGGGTGGCGACTGCAAAGAGGCAGATTTACCTCTTCTCTCCTTGTCCCCTTGTCTCCCCTGCTCCTTGTCCTCTCTCACGCTCCCATTCCCGAATACTGCTTTAATCCCTGCCGCCACAGCCAGCGATTCAAAATCAAAAATAATAAAATCCAACCTAATGTTGCCAAAAATCCCCTTGTCATATTTACAGGTAGTCCCACCAAAATACTCGCAGGAAAATCAATTAAATAGGGAAAAGGTGTGAAAAGTACTACTGTTCTTACTGGTTCGGGGAAAACATCTAAAGGGGCAATCATACCAGACAAAAACAAATAAAATAAGAACCAAAAATTTTCTATGGCGCTAGCTCTTTCTGTCCAAAAAGCAAATAAAGCAAACGTGTACTGAATTACAAAGCGTAAGATAAAAGCCAATCCACCAACCAAGAAAAAAAGAAAAATTTCTCCTAAACTCGGTACCCAAAAAGCTTGAGGATACAGTATAAAAAACAATCCAATTAACAGGAACGTAAAGGGTATACGCGCACCTCTTTCACCTAGATGAGATGCAACATGATGCCACACTGGATCGAGTGGTTGTAATAATCGGTTAGAAAGCTTGCCTTCTATTACTTCCTTTTCAACATCCCAGATTGCCCAAACAACTGTTAATTGCCGAACGAGGAAAACAGCTAAAAAGTAACGGGCAAAATCTACGGGTGTTAAACCAAAATTTCCACCTTGAGCTGCCTGCGTCCAAACTCCCATTAATATAATTGGCAAAGAACCAGACAAAACCCATAAAATAAGTTCTGCTCGATACTCCACCATATAAGCATAGTAAACAGAAAGCAATGTCCAAGCTGTTCTAAGGAGGCGCTTCATTATCTGGTTGTTGGTTGGTAGTAGTTAGTATTTAGTAGGGGAGGCAGCCGCATGAAGAGCCAGTACGTTGTAGCACCTGGCGTCGGGTTCCCCCGGTTGTAGCGACTGCCGTGCGGGTTTTATTGATAACTTTGGGTTAGAACCGATAATTTATTTTTTAAACCTGTCCGTACAGTAGCTAGTAGTTAGTAGGTAGCATTTGGTTATTAACCATTAACTACTATCCACTATCCACTATTATCTACTAACCACTCCTTCTAAAAATACTCGCCCAATCACCTCTTCTACAGGCGGTTCAGTCACTTTTAAATCAGTTACCTCTAACTCAACTAAAATTCGCGATACAGTACGTGTTAATTCTTCTTGCTGTACCATAAAACACACCATTCGCCCATCTACCTTTTGCACATCACCGTAAAGCATGAGTTTTTCCTTAGGTAGAGGATGAGCCAACTCTATATGAACTTCTCGATAGGGTGCAAATCTTTCTAGTAATCCATCCAAACTACCGTCATACATTAGGTTTCCTCGATGAATTAACAGTACTCGTTCGCATAAAGCTGTAATATCAGCCATGTAATGACTAGTTAGTAACACGGTTGCCTGATAGCGCTGATTGTATTCACGTAAGAAATCACGTACCCCCACCTGAGCGTTAACATCCAATCCTAAAGTGGGTTCATCCAAAAACAACACTTTGGGATGGTGCAATAGTGCTGCTAAAAGCTCTGCTTTCATCCGTTCACCCAAAGATAGCTTCCGCACAGGTTGGGAAAGCTTGCCTTCTAGGGACAGCATCTCAGTTAATTCTCCCACCCGTTGACGAAACTCACGCTCCGAGATATCGTAAACAGCAGCATTAATCTTTAAAGAATCCATTGCTGGCAAATCCCAAAGCAACTGTTGTTTTTGCCCCATCACTAAGGTAATCTTTTGCAAGAACGCTTCTTGACGACGAAAGGGAACATAACCAGCTACTCTGACTTTACCACTAGAAGGATGAACCAATCCTGTGAGCATTTTGAGTGTAGTAGTTTTACCTGCACCATTTGGCCCTAAAAAGCCTACTACTTCACCTGTTCCAATTTCAAAGGAAACATCTTGAACCGCTTTAATTTCGCGATAGGTGCGACGAAAAAAGTGGGTAATTGTTCCAATTAAGCCTGGTTCTTTAACAGCAACAGGATAAACTTTGCTCAAATTTTGAGCCTCGATAATCGGCATATATTTTGTTAGTAGTTAGTTGTTAATTGTTGATAGTTTGTACCCATTAACTATTAGCCATTAGCTATTAACTATTAACAACTTTTTAACGTAAACGACCCGATCGCAGAATACTGATAATCAACCACAATCCCAATAAACTAGCAGTAGCAAATAACACGTTACTTAAAAAAGATAGTTGGGCTGTACGTGCATTACTAGAAATAATTGCTGCACCCATAATCAGTGAGCCTACTAAGATACTGAAAGAAAGTCGATTGGCGGCATCGTCTGCTGTACGACGCAATCCATCTAGCCCGCGTAAAGATAAATTCCACTGTAGTGTTTCGGATGTAACTCTATCTAAAAGTAATTCAATATGTCGGGGAGATTGTAAAGACAAACTTTTAAGATCCAGTGCTGTTCTCAGAAGCGATCGCACAGGAGCTTCTCCAAACAACTGGCGACGAAATAAGTCTGTCAGCAATGGTTGAACTTCATCTATAAAGTTAACCTCTGGATTGAATGATCGCGCTACTCCCTCTAAATTAGCCAGAGTCTTAGCATACAAGCCCATGTTGCTAGGTAAGCGAATTTTATTATTGCGGGCAACTTGCAGCAGTTCGTAAATAATCTGACTAAAATTCATTTGAGACAAGCTCAAGTTGTAATACTTGCGCAGCATTCGGTCATAGTCATTTTCTAAGCGAGATAAAATTACTGGTTGGGCAGAATCTGAAAGTTGCAAAGTCAATTGAGCACAGCGTTGGGCATCTAAATCGACAATTGCCAGCAACATCTCCGTCAATATCCGTTGCGTGCGCGGATCGAGCCTTCCCATCATGCCACAATCAATTAAAGCAACCCGCCCATCTTTGAGATAAAACAAATTCCCTGGATGCGGATCGGCATGAAAGAAGCCATCTATATAAAGCTGTTGGAAAAAAGCACGAAATAACAGAGTAGTAACTTTTTGACGTTCGACAGCAGGACTTTTACCATTTTGGTCATTGTCAAAATTAGCTGACAATAGTGGTACACCATCCAACCATTCCATTACCATCAACTTGGCAGTAGTCACATCCCAGTAAATTTCGGCAACTACTACCTGATTAGGGTCAAACCAACGACCTTGAGATAGATTACGTCGTAATTGATCAGTATAACTAGCTTCTCGCGTAAAATCTAACTCAGCTTCTAGGGCTTTGGTAAATTCTTCGGCTATGGATTTGATTTCGTAAGTTTGCCCAAATTCGGTACGTGCCACCAAATCGGCAATACCTTGAATCAAAGCAATATCTTGGTTAACGATAATATCTATTCCCGGACGTTGAACTTTCAGCGCGACTTCCCGTCCGTCTTTGAGTGTAGCCCGATGTGTCTGAGCAATTGAGCCAGCCGCTACAGGTATAGGATTAATAGTTGCAAAAGTTTCCTCTAAAGGCTGTTTTAATTGTTTACGGATGATAACTTCTATTTCTGACCAAGGAACAGGTGGTACTTCATCTTGCAGCGTTGACAATTCCTCGATATAAGACGCGCTTAGTAAGTCCGGGCGGGTAGACATTAACTGTCCAAGTTTAACATAAACAGGCCCCAAATCTACCAAGATATTTTTCAAAACCGCAGGTGTGGGCAATTGAGGCTCATCTGGTTTACCGCCAGTGAGCAACCTTCGCATATAGTCCCAGCCATTGCGGAATAAAACTTCGATGATTTCTCTTTGACGGGGAACAGTTTGGGTGAGAAACATAATTCTAACGAACTGCCATTACGATGCAGGAAACGCGAAAAAATAAATTAATTAAAGAGGTATGCAGCAAGGGATGACAATACAACCGCCACCAGAGTTTCTAGTTGTAATAATTTTGCTGGCATGAGTACAATCTTTAAATCTTTGTAAAGATGATTGTACGGCTTCTACTAAACTTTGCTCAGTCAGCATTTTTTTAACGTATTGAGAGCAGGAATCCCCGCCATTTAATAGCCGATGAGGGCAGGAAAATCCTTTGTACGGAGAAATATAATCTTGATAAGCAGTAATAGAGTTGATTGCTGTTTTCTTAACAAAAGGCTCAAAGTAGGTAATTTCCATAACTAGGAGACAAAATATCCAACACTCAATTTATATCGAAAAATTTGTCTTTTCAGCCTCTGTCAAGGGTTAGGGGCTAAGAAGAGGATGGGGAGAGGGGGAGATAGGGAAGAATTGACTCTTATTACTTCCTCACCTCCCTCACCTCCTTGTCACCTGTCCCCTGTTCCCTATCCCCTTCAAAGTAGTTCTGTAAATCGGGGATCGTTTTGAAGAGTTTTGAGGATTTGTTTGATTTCTTGGGTGCGGTCTTTTTTTACAATCAAAGTTACATTGCGATCGCGCACAATTACCACATCTTCTAAGCCGATAGTAACAACTACATCATTGGGATCGCTATTGTAAATAATTGCTCCATTGGTATCCAATCCAACATGAGCACCTAATTCTACATTTGTAGTATCTTCTTTTTTCAATAAACGCTCGATCGCATTCCAGTCACCTAAATCATCCCAACCAAATTCCACCGGAATTACGTATGCTAGACCTGTCTTTTCCATAAGGGCATAGTCTATACTCATCTTAGGGAGATGAGTATAGATATCAGGGCCATATTTTTCCAACGGCTCAATAATATCCGGAGCGTGGATATGCAGTTCCTTAAGAACAACACCCACCCGAAAGATAAACATCCCACTATTCCAGCTAAAGCGTTCCGTAGACAGAAACTTTTCTGCCGTTTGACGGTTAGGCTTTTCAGTAAAACGGTTAACGTGATAAGCTGGCAAGTCATTAAAGCAACCAATTTTTTCGCCTTGTTCTATATAGCCGTAACCAGTTGATGGAAAGGCAGGTTTGATCCCCAATGTGACAATCGCTGCTGTGTTTGCCGCTAGTTGAGTTGCTGCATATAATGTGTTTGCAAAAGCTTCTTGTTCAGCAATCCAGTGATCGGCGGGGAAAAAGCCAACAATAGCGTCATCTCCGTAACGCTTTTTGATTTCTAAGCTTGTCCAAGCAACAGCAGCGGCGGTGTCTCGTCCTTGTAACTCAATTAATAAGTTATCAGGTGGGAGTTTAGGCAGTTGTTCTTTAACTCCTTGAGCTATCTGACTAGAAGTTATTACCCACAAGTTGTCCCAATCGCCTGCAAGTGGTAGCAGCCGATCAGCAGTTCCTTGTAGGAGACTTCTACCACTACCATCTAAATCTAAAAATTGCTTGGGACGGTTTTGGCGACTTAAAGGCCAAAAACGCTCGCCCTTTCCACCGGCAAGAATTACAGGGAACAATGGTCTAGTCATATTGTCATGGAAAATTCAAGAATATTACAAGTTTACAGTGGTGTCTTTAACTAGCAAGATTTGTCGCTAGCATTAACATTACATCCAGGGAGTGGTTGAGTGGGGAGAAAGTTGTGGTTAAACAAGCAGAACGATTAAAAAATAAAATTAAATTTCAACGAGTGCAGCAGCCACCTGTTCAAGCAAATGCGCAACAGCAAGTAGAAGTTTCTTCTCAATTGGTAGAGTCTGTCGGTTCTATTCCTAGCCAGCTTTACCAAAGGTTGGGTTTAGCTATGCCTCGGTGGCTGTTTTGGCTATTGACGATCGTCGTTGGGATCACTTTGTCAGGGCTGTTGGTATCAACCTTGGCGCTTTGGACTCCGTTGTGGAGTGATATAGATAGAACAGACGAAGAATTGGGCATGGATAATCCAGATGCCGAGAAAATGCCATTGCCTGGGGAAATCTGGAGCAATATCTCCCAGTACAAGCTGATACGCCCGATGAATATTTTAGTGATGGGTATCGAACCAGTTCCTGGAACTGTTGACGGCTCACCAGAAAGTTTTGCTGGTAAAAGCGATACCATGTTGCTCCTCAGGCTCAACCCCGAAGACAAAACTATGCGGGTACTTTCAATTCCCAAAGATACAATGATAGCAATTCCAGAATCTAAGGGATTAAATAAAGTATCCGAAGCGAATGCGCAAGGAGGATCGGTTCTAGCAGCACGAGTTGTCAGCCGCACCCTGAGCAATGCGCCTATAGACCGTTATATCCGTATTTCTACTAGTGGTTTGCGGCAGTTGGTAGATCAACTGGGTGGAGTAGAGGTGTTCGTTCCTAAAGCGATGGAATATAGAGACTCTGCTGGTAAATTTTCGATTAACTTAGTCAGTGGCTGGCAAACTCTTAACGGAGAACAAGCAGAACAGTTTATCCGTTTCCGCGAAGCCAATACAGGGGATTTACCAAGAGTGCAGCGACAGCAAGCTTTAATTATGGGTTTGCGCGAACGTCTGTTTAGTCCTACTGTTTTACCCAAATTGCCCCAACTAGTGCGGATTATGGGCAAATACTTTGACACTAACTTAAAAGTTGAAGAAATGATGGCAATAGTCAATTTCACTCTCAACTTAGAGAGGGATAATTTCCAGATGACTATCTTGCCAGGTATTTTCAGCCGTTTAAGTGCAGATCCTGATAGCTATTGGCTAGATCTGTCTGGAAGAATTGACTTACTGACTAATTATACCGGAGTGATTATAGGTGGTCTCAAGTCAGATGCACGACCTGTAACTAGTCTCAAAATTGCTATTCAAAATTCTTCCAATCAACCCCAGCTAACAGAAAAAGTTATTAACTCTCTTAAACAAAAAGGCTTCACAAAAATTTATGCTGTCCCAGATTTACCCGATCGCCACAGCGAAACTAAGATTATCGCGCAAAAAGGTAACCGTAAAGCAGCAGAAAAACTGCAAGAAGTTCTGGGCTTAGGTAACATTGAGGTGTCGGCGACAGGCGATTTAGAATCAGAACTCACCATTCGGATTGGGAAAGATTGGAAAGAGTAATTTGGTTAGTGGTTAGTGGATAGTGGATAGTGGTTAAAAACCAACTACTAGCTACTGTACGGGTGGGTTTAGAAGATAAATTCTCGGTTTGAACGTAAACATAATCAACAGAACCCGCCTCTACTACCTACTAAAAAGCAACTATGTTATGAAAAAATTTTTGCTGCGCTTGTTTGGTTTGATGGGAATTTTGATTCTGGCTTGGTTATGGGTGTTGCTTAGTGCCAAACCAGCGATCGCTTGATGAAATGAGTTTTATCGAAAAAACCCTGACAAAGTTCTAGATTTCCGGTTAAATGTTTTCAGATAAGCGCCGTCTGAATATTTGTCGGGTACTATTTGTGACACAAGAACAAAAAGTTTCTCGTTCTCTTGCCGGGATTGCCGGAATTGTTGCTGTTGCCACCATCATTAGCAAAGTTGTAGGGTTGGCACGGCAAGTAGCAATAGGTGCGGCTTTTGGTACTGGCCCTGTTGCTGATGCCTATAGTTTCGCCTATATTATCCCAGGTTTTTTACTAATTTTACTTGGTGGCATTAATGGCCCTTTCTACAGTGCAATTGTTAGTGTCTTAGCCAAGCGCAAAAAAGAAGAAGCTGCTCCTTTAGTGGAGACTATGACAACCCTGGTTGGTGGTGTACTTTTGATTGTCACGATCGCTTTGGCAATCTTTGCTGGAAATCTGATTGAGGTAACTACACCAGGGCTAGATCAACGTGCAGATGGACAGTTGGTGAAGGCGATCGCCACAAAACAACTCCAGATCATGTCACCAATGGCTATTCTTGCCGGACTTATTGGTATCGGATTTGGCACACTCAACGTCGCAAATCAATTTTGGTTACCATCTATTAGTCCTTTATTATCAAGCATTACAGTTGTAATTGCCGTAGCTTTTTTATGGTTGCAATTAGGTACTAAAATTTACACTGCTGAGTATTTAATGTATGGCGGCGCGGTATTAGCGATCGGAACTTTAGCGGGAGCTGTGCTGCAATGGCTTGTGCAATTAGTGGCACAGGCACGTATTGGTATGGGTTCATTTCGCCTGCGGTTTGATTTTAATCAGCCGGGAGTTAGGGAAGTCATGAAAATTATGTTGCCAGCTACCTTCTCTTCTGGGATGCTCTACATCAACTGGCAGATCAATTCTATTTTCGCTTCCTTCATTCCTGCTGCTGCCTCTGGCTTGAATTATGCCAATTTACTGGTACAAACTCCATTAGGAGTCATTTCTAATGTCGTTTTAGTTCCTCTATTACCAATTTTTTCTCGACTAACCGATCCAAATGATTGGCATGAGCTAAAACAACGCATTCGCCAAGGATTAATTCTTTCTGCCTTCACGATGCTACCTTTGGGCGCATTGATGATTGCTCTTTCAAATCCGATTGTGCGTGTAGTGTATAAACGGGGAGCTTTCGATCAAGCTGCCTCAGATATGGTGTCCTCGCTGTTGGTTGCCTATGGTGTAGGAATGTTTGTATATTTAGGGCGTGATGTGCTAGTGCGGGTATTTTATGCCCTGGGTGATGGTGAAACGCCTTTTCGCATTAGTCTGTTTAACATCTTTGTGAATGTCTTCCTAGATTGGATTTTAATTAAATCTTTTGGCGCTCCTGGTTTGGTTTTAGCAACAGTAGGAGTAAATTTGAGTTCAACATTAATGCTCTTATGGTTGCTCGATCGCAAGCTGAATGGCATCCCTTGGCGAGAATGGAGCATACCTATTTTTGGTTTGACTGGTGCAAGCTTCGTCGCAGGTTTTGCCAGTTTCTTTACTTTAGGGGTTGTACAAAGGTTCTTGACTACAGATGGTTTACTGATTCAACTATTGTTGTTGAGTATATCTGGCTTGGTAGGTTTGGGCGTTTTTGGGGCGATCGCTGCTTGGATGAAGTTACCAGAAGTGAATATTTTTGTAACTCGGATGCGGCAAAAGTTTTTCAAGAAATAGGATAAGCATCTGTCATCATCTATTTACACCAAGGCAGGGAAAAAGTTATGGGGAACAGAACTATTAAACTCATCTGTCTCCTGTCCCCTATCCCCTATTACCTAATTTCCCTTCTGCCATCTGCCCTCTACTTAACTTCCAAAGCTTGTGATGTTGAAGTGACGCCTGCAAAACAAAATTGCTCCCAAATTACAAAACAAACAGGTTATCGCCAGCCACAGCAAAATATAGGTAGGAGCCATTACCACACCGATCGCAAACCAACTATAAACGTGCAAAACCATGACTAAAGCAAAAAGGCAAGCTACCCCTGCGGCTTGCCAGACTTGATGTGATGGGCGACGGAGTGCGGCGAAAATCATCGTCAAAATGGTGGCAAGCAAGTTTGCTGGCACCAGAAATGCGCAAATGCTAACACAGTTCACGCGGGAAAACTCACTTAAGCTATGAAAATCAAGCATTATTTTGTGGAGGTAATGTCAATTTAGTATAAGTTACTTAATAACTACATTAAATAATGAAATATAAAGCATGAGTACCACTTGCTGACATTGTAAAATAAATTAATGAATTTGAATATATACTCATTTGCAACTGAAAATTAACATCATAAAAAATCAACTTATAGGTCAAAATTATGTTAGGTTATTTAGTTGAGTTTGCAACAAATAACATCATTATTGTAAGTTAGTTATTCTCTGTTCAACTTCACCTGCTAGTTACTCTTAATAAACCAAATTAGTTGTGTCAGTTTACTGAAAATTAAATATTTACTCTATAAATCAATTATTACTATCTTTAGTGTCAGCTAATAAATTTTATATTTAAATTTATAATTAAATTTTTGAGTCTTTAGGGGTGGGAAGCTTACCCACCTTTGTATACCAAATATTCAACTACCCCATGAGAATCACTGTGTCGATAACGTGAATTACGCCATTGTCAGCTTCTATATCTGCTGCTAAAACAGTAGCATTTTTAACTTCAAATCCATCAGAACAATCAATATTAATTGTTGAACCTTCGACAGAAGTCACAGTGCCAAGTTTTGCTAAATCATCCTTTTTAAGTTTTCCAGGTACAACATGATACTTTAAAATTCTTGTTAGTTGGGGAATATTCTGTACTAAAGTTTGGATAGTTCCAGGTGGTAATTTGGCAAAAGCATCATCTGTGGGTGCAAAAACTGTAAATGGGCCAGGGCTTTTTAATGTTTCTACCAATCCTGCCGCTTGTACAGCAGTTACTAGAGTCTTAAAAGAATCCGCATTAACAGCAATATCAACTATATCAGCCATTTATTTCACCTTAATATTAGAAAGATTTTAAATAAAATATTAAATAAATGTAAATTAGTGTTGCTTTTGATTAAGTAATGGGAATCATTAGCAGAAACTAATACTCTCAAACATACTCAAGATTATTCTCGCTGTTTACCATTGAGAAGCTAGAAGCCATAATAAGTTCTTAATTCTCTCTTCTTTTTTTAGGAAATGTTGGAGCGCAGATACGCCATTCTCGGAACGGGCGCTTTAGGTGGATTCTACGGTGCTAGACTGCAACAAGCTGGATTGGATGTACATTTTTTACTTAAAAGTGACTTTGAACACGTAACTAAAAATGGTTTAGTCGTCGAGTCAAAAGATGGAAACTTTGCACTTACCCAAGTTAAAGCCTACTGTGACGTTGAGAAGATGCCGGGTTGTGATGTGGTAGTAGTTGCCTTAAAAACAACACAAAATCATTTGCTGCCACAGATGTTGCCTCATGTGCTCAAAGATAATGGCGTAGCTTTAGTACTGCAGAATGGGTTGGGGATTGAAGAGGAAATAGCTGATATTGTTGGTAATCATAAGGTAATCGGTGGATTATGCTTTTTGTGTTCTAATAAATTGGGGCCAGGTCATATTTGCCACCTCGATTATGGAAAAGTTACCTTGGGAGAGTACGCTCCTGACTATCAGGCAGTAGGCAATACAGACAGAATGCGGCAAATAGGTAATGACTTTGAGCGTGCTGGTATTGCGATTGATTTAGCTGAAGATTTACTTTTGGCACGTTGGCAAAAATTGGTGTGGAATATTCCTTATAATGGGCTATCTGTGATTCTCAACGCTACAACACGTGAATTAATGGCAGATGCTTATACTCGTAAATTGGTGGAAAATTTGATGTACGAAGTTGTCGCCGGAGCCAAAACTTCTGGTAGGACGATAGACGATCGCTTCATTGCCCAAATGCTTGAGTATACCGATAAAATGAAGCCTTATCGCACCAGTATGAAGATAGACTACGATGAGGGGCGTCCATTGGAAGTAGAAGCAATTTTTGGTAATCCATTAAGGAAAGCGCTTGCTGTTGGTGTAAATTTGCCACAAATTAGTTGTGTGTATCATCAGTTGAAGTTTTTGGATGCTAAAAGTAGAGACTTTAATAAGTAACAGGGTATGGGTTACAGGGGCAGAACAGGAGTTAGTATTTAAAGAAAAATTTAATTTTTGCAGGACTCCCACATAAAATGCTGACTGAGATATTGCCTTTTAGCTTTGACTTGGATGCAGTAGCAATAGCCGGAACTAGTTTATGGTCTTTGGCGCTATACTTGGGTTTTTCCCCAGTCAGTGAATGGGTAATCGAAATGCTCAATCGCTGGTTTAACTTTGCCGAGCGATCGCTTTATACAAGCCAGTCAGAATTTGAAAAGACTCGCCAAGCAAGAGAATCGCAAAACGCTTTCTACGCCTCATTGTTTAGTATTTTGCCTTTTCTTGGCATCGGTACTTTATGTAATTGGTTAGTCGAACTAAGTTTAGGACGTAGCTGGGCAATTAGCATGGGCATACTCGCCTGTGTCGGTTGCAGCGTGTACGAATTGGGACGACGGGATGGGAAGTCTTCTGGGGATTAGGGACTGGGGACTGGGAAAGAAGGAGAGGAGCAGGGGAGCACCAGGGGCAAGAATGTCAAGCACGATTCTCTGTGTCTCCGTGTCCCCACGCCCCTTTCCCTCTTCTAGCCCCTAGCTCCTATCTCCTCACACACCAACTGTGCAAGTTTTTGCGCTGCACCAGTTTCTCCTCTAATGCCGCGCAACTTGGCTCGTATTTCGTCTAGTTTTTCGGGATAAGTCAAATAATCTAATACTATTTCCGCTACCTCTTGCGGCTGAAGTTTTCCTACCAGTTCTGGCACAATCATTTCTTGCGCCCAGATGTTAGGCCATGCTAATAAACCTTTACGCCTCAAAAATAACCAGTTGATAGCTTTAGCAAAGGCAGAACCTACGCCAGGTAAATTTGCTAGCAATCCTGGCAAACCATCCCAAGCTCTCATCGCATCTAATTGTTGAGTGGGAAGCAAAACAATCATTGGCACTGCTAAAGAACCTAGTTCAGCTGTATTTGCTCCTACGGTTGTTAAGCACATACAACACTTGGACAGCATATCGTAGGCAGGATTTTTAGTTAACAGTTCGATAGTTAAACCAGTTGCGGTTTTAAGTACAGGAGCCTCATAGTGAAATAATTCTGCTGACGAAAAACCGAAAGTTTTCACAAAAGGGTTTTTCTGGGGATTGGCAAAACTAGCTAAAGTGTTTAAATCTAAAGTCGGCGCTACAGGAATGACAAATCTAGTTTGTGGCCTTTTGGCGTGAATATATTCTGCTGCTGCTAAAGTCAGAGGTACTCCCTGAGATAACTTTGCCGCCTTAGAACCAGGGAGTAAACCTATCAGTTCAGTCATTTGTCCTTGGTTTTCTACCATAGACAAATGATTAATGACTAATGACGAATCACTAGCTGCTTCTGCCATCAAATCCCCAACAACGGTAAATTTATGGGCATATTTCTGCGATGCTCTAGCGTAAACTTCTGGCTTCATTACCCCAAAGCGATTGATTAAACTATGCCAGCGTGCCTCCCATTCCGCGTAAACAACCGTACTATAACCAAGCCTTTTGCCAATAACTACAGGAAAAAATTGATCTCCACCAAGAAAAACAACTACACCTCGACTTCTCCAATCCCAATTTTCATCGGTTTTTCCCGAAAGTAAAAAACGCCAAAAATGCTTTGCTGACTGCACTCTATCTACTTCTGGGTAAGAACTGGCTATATCGGTTTCTTTACCAGTGGCGTTAGGGCAAGGCGATAAAATCACTGAAATTCTTACTTTTGAACGGTCATCTCCCAGCTGCTGACGTAATGCTCGCACTACTGGGCGTACCCAAGTCGTTACTTCTCCAGGGCCATTTGAGAGAATTACAATATCAACTGCTGGCATAGTCATTTTTTGATTGGCTGGTGATGGTGTGTTTGCTAAAGGCAGAGGGCAGGGTGAAGATTTTAGAAGGCAAAAGTGGAAAATAGATTTATTTAACAAAAATTTATACTTAAGCAAGTAATCACTTTTTTTCTTGTCAATATTTGTAACAAAGTATTTAATTATTTATATCGTTTTGTGTCAGATAAGCGACAAAATCGCCTGTGAGCAAGCTTTTTCTGATAAAACAAAACTCAGATTGCCTATAGAGAGGAAGTCTGAAAGGCGGCAATTGCCCCTCAGAACTTCTGGAGTAGAGAACACGCATCAAAGGAGCCGAGGAAGCATGTTCACCCACGTCAAGTCCACCATTAGACATATTGCGCCCGATGACCTACGGGGGCGTCATTTAATTAAGGTGGTCTATGTCGTGTTAGAGTCCCAGTACCAGAGTGCATTGTCACAAGCGGTTAGGGCGATTAACGAAAAAAATCCCAAGGTGGCGATTGAAATTAGTGGATACTTGATTGAAGAACTCCGTTCTGCTGAGAACTACGAGGAGTTCAAAAAAGATGTCGAGACTGCCAATATATTCATCGCTTCACTTATTTTTATTGAAGACTTAGCCCAAAAGGTAGTAGAAGCCGTAAAACCACATCGCGATCGCCTTGACGTTGCCGTAGTCTTCCCGTCTATGCCAGAAGTAATGCGCCTAAACAAGATGGGCAGCTTCTCAATGGCACAGTTAGGGCAGTCTAAGAGTGCAATTGCGCAATTTATGCGCAAGCGCAAGGAAAAATCCGGCGCTGGGTTTGAAGATGCAATGCTGAAGCTACTAAGGACTCTGCCACAAGTGCTGAAGTTCCTACCAATGGACAAAGCACAAGACGCCAGAAACTTCATGCTCAGTTTTCAGTATTGGCTAGGAGGTTCTCCAGAAAATTTAGGAAACTTCTTGCTGATGCTAGCTGATAAATACGTATTAAAAGATCTAGATAAACAAAATTTTGCACTTTTCCAATATCAAGAGCCGGTCGTTTATCCTGATATGGGAATTTGGCATCCTTTAGCCACAACAATGTTCGAGGATGTCAAAGAATACCTCAACTGGTACAATAGCCGCCAGGATATTTCCCAAGATTTGAAAGATCCTCTAGCGCCCTGTATTGGCTTGGTGTTACAGCGCACGCACTTAGTGACAGGTGATGATGCTCATTACGTGGCTATGGTGCAAGAACTAGAAGCAATGGGTGCAAGGGTAATTCCCGTATTTGCTGGTGGTTTAGACTTTTCTAAGCCTGTGGATGCCTATTTCTACGATAAGGGGACAGGGGATCGGGGAATGGGGACTGGGAAAAATCCAATCCCTGCTACCCATTCCCCAGTACCTAATCCCTTGGTTGATGGAGTAATATCTTTAACAGGTTTTGCGTTAGTAGGTGGCCCGGCACGGCAAGATCATCCTAAGGCAATTGAAGCACTAAAGCGGCTAAATCGTCCTTACATGGTAGCCCTACCCTTGGTATTCCAAACTACCGAAGAGTGGCTAGATAGCGATTTAGGTTTACACCCAATTCAAGTAGCTTTGCAAATAGCCATTCCCGAATTGGATGGGGCAATTGAGCCGATAATTTTATCAGGACGGGATGGCACTACAGGAAAAGCGATCGCTCTCCAAGATCGGATTGAAGCAGTAGCGCAACGAGCGCTGAAATGGGCAAACTTGCGTCGCAAACCCAAGCTGGACAAGAAAGTAGCAATCACCGTTTTCAGCTTCCCACCTGACAAGGGTAATGTGGGAACCGCCGCTTACTTGGATGTATTCGGTTCCATCTACGAGGTAATGAAAGCACTCAAAAACAACGGCTATGATGTGCAAGATTTGCCAGAAAATGCTCAGGCGCTCATGCAAGAAGTAATCCACGACGCGCAGGCACAGTACAGCAGCCCTGAACTGAACATTGCCTATCGGATGTCCGTGCCTGAGTACGAAGAATTTACTCCCTACTCCCAGCGTTTAGAAGAGAACTGGGGGCCACCTCCCGGACATTTAAATAGCGATGGGCAAAACCTACTAGTATACGGCAAGCACTTTGGCAACGTCTTTATCGGCGTTCAGCCTACCTTCGGTTACGAAGGCGATCCGATGCGGTTGTTGTTCTCCCGTTCTGCCAGCCCCCATCACGGTTTTGCTGCTTACTACACTTACCTAGAACAAATTTGGAAAGCTGATGCCGTACTGCACTTCGGTACTCATGGTTCCTTGGAATTTATGCCAGGGAAACAAATGGGTATGTCTGGCGAATGTTATCCAGATAATCTAATTGGTACAATTCCCAATCTGTATTACTACGCAGCTAATAACCCTAGCGAGGCAACAATTGCCAAGCGTCGCGGCTACGCTGAGACAATTTCTTACTTAACTCCGCCAGCAGAAAATGCTGGTTTATACAAGGGTTTAAAAGAACTCAGCGATTTAATTGGTTCTTACCAAACCTTGAAAGATACTGGACGCTGTATTCCGATTGTCAACACCATCATGGACAAGTGCCGGATGGTGAACCTAGACAAAGACATTAATTTGCCGGAAATCGATGCCAAAGATATGAGCGCTGATGAGCGAGATCATATCGTTGGCATGGTGTACCGGAAGTTGATGGAAATTGAATCGCGACTGTTGCCTTGCGGTTTACACGTCGTTGGCAAACCACCGAGTGCAGAAGAAGCAGTTGCTACACTCGTCAACATTGCTGGCTTAGATCGTACAGAAGAAGAAATTCAAAGCTTGCCCCGTATTATTGCCAATAGCGTTGGACGGGATATTGACGAGATTTACAAAAACAACGACTTAGGTGTTTTAGAAGATGTCCAACTGCTGCAAGACATCACGATGGCAACCCGCGCCGCAGTTTCCGCCCTTGTCAAAGAGCAAACCGACGCAGAAGGCAGAGTTTCCTTCGTTTCCAAACTCAACTTCTTTAACATGGGTAAAAAGGAACCTTGGGTAGAAGCCCTGCATCAAGCTGGTTACACCAAGGTTGATACTGCGGCATTAAAACCGCTATTTGAGTATCTGGAATTCTGCTTACAGCAAGTTTGTGCAGACAACGAACTCGGTGCATTACTTCAAGGCTTGGAAGGTGAGTACATTTTACCTGGGCCTGGTGGCGATCCCATCCGCAACCCGGATGTATTACCCACAGGTAAAAATATCCACGCCCTAGATCCCCAAGCTATACCTACCCAGGCAGCAGTACAATCAGCCAAAATTGTTGTAGATCGGCTGTTAGTGCGGCACATGGCCGAAAACGGTGGTAAGTATCCCGAAACCATCGCCTCAGTACTTTGGGGAACAGATAACATCAAAACCTACGGAGAATCACTGGCACAAATCATGTGGATGGTTGGTGCGCGCCCGGTTCCTGATGCCTTAGGAAGAGTGAACAAGTTAGAATTAATACCTTTAGAAGAGTTGGGACGTCCGAGAATTGACGTTGTGATCAACTGTTCTGGCGTATTCCGCGACTTGTTTATCAACCAGATGAACCTGCTAGATCAAGCGGTGAAAATGGCAGCAGAAGCGGATGAACCTGTGGAAATGAACTATGTCCGCAAACACGCTTTGCAACAAGCAGAGGAAATGGGAATTAACCTGCGACAAGCAGCGACTCGCGTCTTCTCCAACGCATCTGGTTCCTACTCGTCAAACATCAACTTGGCAGTGGAAAACAGCACTTGGGAAAGCGAAGCCGAATTGCAGGAAATGTACCTAAATCGGAAATCTTTTGCCTTCAGTGCTGATAGCCCCGGTACGATGGAAGAATCTCGCAAGATTTTTGAAAGTTCCTTAAAAACAGCTGAAGCAACTTTCCAAAACCTCGACTCTTCCGAAATTAGCTTAACTGACGTTTCCCACTACTTCGACTCCGATCCCACTAAAGTTGTCTCAAGTCTGCGTGGCGATGGTAAAACACCAGCATCCTACATTGCAGATACGACTACTGCCAATGCTCAAGTGCGAACATTATCAGAAACCGTGCGTTTGGATGCCCGTACCAAATTGTTAAATCCCAAGTGGTACGAAGGGATGCTATCTCACGGTTATGAGGGTGTGCGCGAACTCTCCAAGCGGTTGGTAAATACAATGGGTTGGAGTGCGACTGCGGGTGCAGTGGATAATTGGGTTTACGAGGATGTGAACACCACGTTTATTGAAGATCAACAGATGCAGAAGCGGTTGATGAACATGAACCCTCATTCTTTCCGCAAGATTGTATCAACATTGTTGGAAGTGAATGGACGCGGTTATTGGGAGACTAGCGAGAGTAATTTGGAACGCTTGCGCGAGTTGTATCAGGAGGTTGAAGATAGGATTGAGGGAATAGAATAACCCTCAAAATAGAGGCGTTCTCTAGAACGTCTCTATTTCCCCAACTGTTTTACTGATGACAAACAATGCAACGGCACGAAAATTAGAAATATACTTATTCTATAAGTATGTCTCCTAAAGATGTTTTTCATGAAGTTGTCAAAACAGCTTTAGAGAAAGACGGTTGGCAAATTACTAACGATCCACTCACAATTAGCGTGGGAGGAGTTAATCTTTCGATTGATTTAGCTGCACAAAGACTGATTGCCGCAGAATGCCAAGGACACAAAATAGCAGTCGAAGTTAAAAGTTTTTTACAGAAATCGTCTGCTATCTCAGAATTTCATACAGCATTAGGACAGTTTATTAATTATCGAGGTGCATTGAGAAGGGTACAACCAGAGCGTATTTTATATTTAGCAGTGCCTTTAACAACTTATAAAACATTTTTTTAGCTTGATTTTCCCAAAGACATGATAGCAGAAAATCAAGTGAAAATGCTGATTTATAATGTAGAGCGAGAGGTGATTTTCCAATGGATAAATTAACTCGGTATCGCCAGCTTGTACAAGAAATATTACATGAATATAGTGAGCAAAAACCAGCTTACGGCAATATAGAAGTTGAAAAAATTTTTGATAAAGAACGTGACCATTATCAAATAGTTCATGTAGGTTGGGAAGGTCAAAACTGGATACATAGTTGTATCATCCATATTGATATTAAAAATGGAAAAATTTGGCTCCAGTGGAATGGTACAGAGGATGATATCGCTGCTAATTTGGTAGCAGCGGGATTTCCCAAGGAAGATATTGTTTTAGGTTTTCAGTCTCCTTTTATGAGGCAATTTACAGAATATGCAGTAAGTTAGGGGATGTTTTGAAAGTCTCCAAGGGCGACTTTATGAATGTTAACCCCCATTCTTTGAGTAGGGTATAACTGTGTAAATAAATCCAATCCTATAGTGCCATCATAGGATTAGCGATCGCTCTCCTCTTCCCCACAACGCGATCACCTTATTTTTGAGGTTTTCTGCAAAGCGATCGCTCACAAAGTGAAATCAAAAAATATTGTGTAAATTGACAATATAGACAAGAAAAAAGCCAGTAGCGTTAATTCCACTGGCTATACTGGCATTTAAATGGTTGAATTCTATGACAACAAAAATCTCGAAATTGATGATGTCAGTAAATTCTTACCTCGTAAAGTCATATGCAACTTTCATGCAACATTAAAATTTTTGAGTTGTGTAGCAAAAAATTTGACATTGTTGATTTCATATATATAAATGATTTTGCGTAATCCCAAAATCTTTGTCAAGACGCGATATTATATCGCGTCTCTACATCCTTCTAAAGATTTGAGGGCATGAAAATCATAATGACAAATAAAGTTCCTAATTAGTTAGCCTTATTTGTGCCAAATTACTTAAATTTTAACTAGCAGAGAAAACATAATTTTTCTGGTAATATTCTTGATATTCTTCTGAGAGAAGAGGTTGCCACCAGTCGTGGTGAGTAAGATACCATTTCACAGTCAATCGTAAACCTTCTGCAACCGTAACTGAAGGCATCCATCCAAGCTGATTTTTAATCTTAGTAGCATTAATTGCGTATCTGCGATCGTGTCCTGGTCTATCTTTAACAAAAGTAATCAAATTCTCGGCAGGATTTACAGGCAATTCAGTTGCTAATTCATCCATTAACTGACATAACATCCGCACTAGATTAATATTTTCTACCTCATTGTTACCGCCGATATTATAAGTTTCACCGGGAACACCACGATTAATCACTACATCCAAAGCACTACAATGATCGCCTACATAAAGCCAATCTCGAACATTTTTGCCATCACCATACACTGGTAATTGTTTACCCATTAAAGTGTTAATGCACATTAAAGGAATAAGTTTTTCGGGAAATTGATAAGGGCCATAATTATTAGAACAATTTGTAATAATTGTTGGTAATTCATAGGTATGGTAGTAGGCACGAACTAAGTGATCGCTGCCAGCTTTTGATGCTGAATAAGGGCTATTTGGAGCATAAGGAGTAGTTTCACTAAAAGCAGGATCGTCAGCACCAAGACTACCATAAACTTCATCGGTAGAAACGTGCAGAAAACGGTAATGAGCAGGCTGTGAATTTGCTTGCCAGTGTTGACGAAAAGCTTCGAGTAGGGTGTATGTACCCACTACATTAGTTTGTACAAAAGCACCAGGCCCCAATATAGATCTATCTACATGAGATTCAGCAGCAAAATGGGCGATATTATCAATATTTTCGGTTTGGAGTAGCCGATCCACCAACGAGCGATCGCATATATCTCCTTGCACAAAGCAAAAATTTTCTTGCTCTTCCAACCCAGCCAAATTTGCCCGATTTCCCGCATAAGTTAGGGCATCTAATACTACCACTCGGTCATTAGGATAATGCTGACACCAATGATGCACAAAATTCGAGCCAATAAAACCTGCACCGCCGGTTACTAACAAACGACGACTCATGCAACTCGCTCCTGTTTGTTTTTAGCACTACAATACTAGCTGCTAAGTAGGTATTGGGTACAAGTTACAGGAAACAGGGAACAGGAAACAGCTGACAGGGAATAGGAATAAGGATTATCCCTATTTCCCCCACTCCTTCACTCCCCAATCCCCTATGTCGCTGGAGCGATGTTTTCAATTGCAGATGATTGAGAAGATACTCAAAAAACTCACAAATTTGTCAATGACTGATTTAACTCTACCCAAAGCCATAAGAAACATTCTCGACACTCACACTGAACCAGATTCTGTCTTTAGTGCCTTAGTTCCAGTTCTTGGAGAAATATTGCAGTGCGATCGCTGTTTTCTTTATATACGAAATCCTCAAACTAAGCTTGGCAAAGTTCCCTATTGTTGGCGGCGTAGTCGGGAAATTCCAGAAGTTATAGACTCTGAATGGAAATTAGAACCAGATTCATTAACAAAAGAAGATCCAATGTTTGCTGCTGCAATCAGAACTGATCCTTCTATTTATGTTGAAGATGTAGAAACCGCAAATCCAGAGGTAGTAAATAAAGAATTTGAACGTAAACAATTTGGACATAAAGCTTTAATTCATGCTCACTTATGTCAAGATGGGCAATTATGGGGTATTTTACAGCCAGCTATCTTCGGTCAAAAGCGAGTTTGGTCAAAATTTGATCGTGCCATTATCACTAAACTTGAAAGTGAACTAACACCGTTGGTGGTTAGGTACGTTGTAAATCAGGAGATGCAAACTTATGACTGATGTGAACGAGGTTGTTAAGGCGATGTGTGAGAAATATCAGGCAGCCGTTAACGCCAGCGACTCAAAAGCCTATCAAAAGCTATTTGCAAAAGACGCGATTCGGATTCCACCAGGCTCAGAGCCTGAGTACGGCCCAGTCGAGATTTCAAAAAGTGAGCAGAAAGATTATGATATCGCAAAATGGAGTATCCAATCTAAACCCATTGATGTTTTACAGCTCGACGATCAATGGATATACGGAATCGTACACATCGATATAACCACTATCACCCACGCTGACGGGACAACGAATTCATTCAAAGCTACGAAAACCTGGCTTCTCCACAAAGAGAACTCTGGGGAATGGCTGATTAAAAGACAGATGTGGAACCTCAAGTAACTAATTGAACAGAATACTTTATCCCACCTGGTAACGAGTCAATTTGTTTTTGGTAATCAACCAAGAGCTTTTAACAACATATTATTTTATTTGTGTTACGTCATTTCACTAAAACGCTGATCCAAACGCAGAAAATGTAGAGACACGAAATTACCCTGCGGGAATGCCTGCGGTGTACGTATGTCTAAAAAATTTATGGATTATACTAAATTGCCATGCGGAAGTATTGTTTCAAAATCCAAAATTCAACACCCAAAACTTGTACTGAGCTTCTCGAAGTATCTAAAATTGCTAGTATTCCACTATAACAGAGCGAAAACATCAATTATGAACTAAGCACCTTCTGTAAAGTTAGCAATAATTCCTTAACAGTATAAGGTTTTGATAAAAATGTTTTAGCCCCGAAAGTGGCTGCTTCAGCTAATTTACTATTAGACATCAATCCGCTTGTGGCAACAATTTTTACTGATGGATTAATTTTTTGTAAAGTACGAATAGCGGTAATCCCATCGAGTGATGGCAACATCATATCCATCAGCACAACACTGATTTTATTTCGATTTTGGGCGTACAGCGCGATCGCTTCAATTCCATCACTAGCGATTAATGTCTGGTAGTTATAAGCCTCTAGCGATGCTTTAGTAATCTCTTGAATAGCAGGCTCATCATCCACAACCATAATTAATTCTCCCTTACCTGCCAGTGGTTCTAGTTCTTGAACTAACTCTGTTTCAGTTTCCTGTGCTGCTGGCAAGTAAATTTTAAAGCTGGTTCCATGCCCGACTTCACTGTACACATTGACAAATCCACCGTGGCTTTTGACAATGCCAATGACAGTGGAAAGTCCTAAACCTGTACCTTTACCCAATTCTTTGGTGGTAAAGAATGGCTCAAAAATTCTCTCTAAAATTTCTGGAGGAATGCCAACACCATTATCGCTAATAGTAATAACAGCGTAAGAGCCTACTTTGGCTTCTAAATGCATCCGAGCATAATTTTCATCAATGACGAGGTTTTCGGCAGTAATTGTCAAAATACCACCACCCGGCATTGCATCACGGGCATTAACGCAAAGATTCATCAATACTTGATGCAGTTGCGTACTATCTCCGCAAACCGTCCACAGGTTTTGCGGTAAATCCATAACAACTTCGATAGATTTGGGGAAAGTTTGTTTAACAATCTTAACAACTTCTTTAATTAGGTGCTTGACTTGCAAAGTCATGCGCTTGCCTTCAACACCCCGCGCAAATGACAAAACCTGCTTAACTAAATCGGCACCGCGTCTAGCACTGTCTTCTAGTATTTCTAACAGGTGTTCGTGTTCCGAATACAGATCGGGAAATTTAATTGGTAGTAATTGAGCTACTGCCAGGATTGGTGTAAGGATATTATTCAGATCGTGAGCAATACCACTGGCAAGAGTACCAATGCTTTCTAGACGTTGAGTGCGAAATAATTGTGTTTCTAGTTGTTTTTTCTCAGTGATATCAGTATCAACAGTAAGAATAGATTTGGGAGAACCGTCTTGTTGACAAACTAAAGTCCAACGGCTGGCAACCAAAATTTCTTTGCCTGTTTTAGTAACTTTAGTTAACTCGCCCTGCCATTTACCTTTGGCAATCACCGTCAACAGCGCCGTTCCTACTTCTGACGGCAGTTCATCATTATATAAAAGTTCAGTGGCATCTTTACCGTAAACTTCTTCTGCACGCCAACCGTAAAGATTTTCTGCACCTCTATTCCAAAATATAATTTTGTTTTCTAAATCTCGCACCAGAATTGCATCTGTTGTCACATTCAGCAAAGCTGCTTGCTCGCGGATTTTTTCTTCTGCTAGCTTGCGATCGCTAATGTCAATACTGGCGCAGGTTATTCCCACTACTTCTTGTGCTTCATTGCGCAACGGCTCTACAGTTAAATCGTAATATCGAGTTCCTTGCGCTGTAGTAATAAATACTTCTTCTCTAGTGCCGACTCCAGTAGAAAGTACACGTTGTTTAATTTCTAACAGACGTTGCACTTGATCGGGAGCAATCAAATCTAAGTCCCGTTTACCGATAATTCCCTCATCTACAACACCTGGTGAGGTATTATAAACCCACGTATAACAGAGTTCCTTGTCTTGAGTAGAAACAATGATCGGAGAGTTTTTTAATGCTACCCGAAATCTCTCCTCACTTTGCCGCAGTGCTTCTTCTATCCGTTGTCGCTCAATAGCATAACGCATACAGCGCACCAACAAGTCTCCATTTACTTGTCCTTTGATTAAATAATCCTGCGCTCCTTCTTGCATCGCCCTTGTAGCTAAATTTTCATCATCTAAGCCTGTCAGGACAATAATTGGAATCGCTGGTACTTGCAGATGAATTTTGAGAAATGTTTCCAACCCTTGGCTATCTGGTAGTGAGAGATCCAACAGAATCACATCAAAGCTTTTTTGCTTGAGAATCTCTAATGCCTCATCAAGTTTTTCAACTGATATTAATTGAAACTGCGCAGAAGTGACTTCCCACAAAAATTCCTGCAACAGACGGATATCAGCGGGATTGTCTTCAACCAACAAAATTTTGAGCGGTTGTTCTGCCATTTTAGTCATTAGTTATTAGTCATTGGTCATTTGTCAATGGATAGTGGTTAGTAGTTAGTAGCTTATTAATACCCTAGTCCCTAGTCCCTACTCTTCACTCCGATGGCAGTTTGACAATAGTAAACCAAAAGCTTTCTATGGATTGTACGATTTTAACGAATTGGTCGAAGTCTACAGGCTTGGTGATGTAGCAGTTAGCTGCGAGGCTGTAGACTTTTAAAACATCTTCTTCAGCCTGAGAAGTTGTTAAAACTACTACAGGTATTCGCTTGAGAGTTTCATCTGCCTTGATTTCTGCTAGTACTTCTCTACCATCTTTTTTGGGCAAATTTAAGTCGAGTAAGACAATATCAGGGTGGGGTACATCAGCATATTTATCTTCTTTGCGCAGAAACGCGATCGCTTCTACACCATCCTCAACCACACTCAAGTTGACAGAAATTTTGCTATCTTCTAGAGCTATTTTGGTTAATTCTACATCACCAGGATTGTCTTCTACTAACAAAACCTCAATAGGCATGATGTCTGTTGGAGTATTCACGATGTCGTACCTATCCTATCCGGAATTGTGAAGTAGAAGGTGGCACCTTGCCCTACTTCTGACTCTACCCAGATGCGCCCACCATGACGTTCGACAATTTTCTTACAAATTGCCAAGCCAATGCCGGTACCGGGATATTTGCCTCTAGCGTGCAAACGCTGAAAAATGACAAAAATGCGATCGCGATACTGAGCTTCAATCCCAATACCATTATCGCGCACCCAAAAGAGCCATTCTGGGAGTGAAGAGGATGAGTGGGGGAGTGGGGGAGAGGGTATAGGGGTATAAGGGTTTAGGGGTGTAGGAGAAAAAACCTCTTTCATCTTTGGTGATGAAACTTGTTTCATAGCAACTGCCTCCTGCCCTCTATCTTCTACCTCCTGCCCTCTGCCTTCTACCCTAGTTACCCCAATTTCAATTTGTGGTGTCAGTTCGCTCTTGAACTTGATGGCGTTATTAATCAAGTTTTGAAATAGCTGGGTAAGTTGTGTGGCATCGGCGATGACTTGGGGCAAGGCTTCTGTATGGGTGATAATTGCACCGCTTTCGGCAATGGCAACTTTCAGGTTAGCGATCGCTTGCTCTAAAATCAGATTGCAATTAATAGTCTCAAAGGGTTGGGCGCGGGTACTAATGCGAGAGAAGCGTAACAAGTCATTAATCAGGATTTGCATCCGACTTGCACCATCTACTGCATAAGCAATAAATTCATCTGCTTTGGAATCAAGTTTGCTTTTGTATTTTCTCTCCAGCAGTTGTAGATAACTCGTCACCATCCGCAGTGGTTCTTGCAAATCGTGGGAAGCTACATAAGCAAACTGTTCTAATTCTGTGTTGGAGCGAGCCAATTCTTCTCGTTGGCGCACTTCTTGTTCCAACAGTTGTGCTTGAGATAAGGCAATTCCAATTTGGTTTGCTAATTGTTGCAATAAATCAATTTCAAATCTATTCCAATCTCTCGGCTCTACACACTGTTGAGCAATCAGTAAGCCCCAAAGTGTATCTCTAACAATAATTGGTACAACTATGTGTGCTTTTACACTTAAATTCTCCAAAAATTCTCTATGACAAGGATGAAGGTTTGCTGTGGCAATATTGGGGACGACATGAATTCTTCCTTGACGATAAGCTTCTTGGTAATCTTCGTAAAAACATTGCTCTACAAGCTTTTGCGCCAAAATGGAGCTACAATCAGGTACCACAGCTTCTTGCACAACTGTTCCCCAACCATCACGCCCCAATTGAAAAATTAATACTCGATCAGAATTAAGTAGTTTTTGGATTTCTGTAACTGTAGTTTGAAGGATTTCCTCAGTTCGTAAAGATTGGCGAATTTTAAGGGTGATTTCAGCTAAAAGTTGCGATCGCTGATTTTGGTGTCTTAATTCCTCTTCGGCTCGTTTACGTTCGGAAATATCACTGAGCGCTCCTAACATCCGTAGCGGATGCCCCCTAGCATCCCGAATTGCCTTGCCTCTAATTAGGAACCAGTTGTAGCTACCATTAATCTGACGCAACCGTACTTCCATTTGACAGGGTTGGTTGAGCTCCAGATGTTGATAAAGCAGTTCTGCAAATCGCTCTCGATCTTGGAGATGTACTAGTTGATAGAAAAACTCATAGAAATGCCTTTGTTCTTCTTTTGGTGGCAAACCCAGGAATTGATAAAACCGTTTTGAGCAAAAGCAATTGTTATAAACAATATCCCAATCCCAAATTGCATCATTGATAGCATCAATTACTAACTGCAATCGTTCTTCACTTTTGAGCAAGCCTGCCTCTGCTTGCTTGCGCTCGGTAATATCAGTAATTGTGCCAACAAAGCCAGTAATTTTACAACCATTTTCTCTTTCCGCCACTGCCTGTCCAAATACCCAAAATACGGCTCCATCATCACGTTGAAACCGATATTCCGATTGAAATGGCAATAGACACGTTGCATCCAAACTAACTGTATTTACCCATTGATACCATCCACTTGCAACACGCTCTTGGTCATCTGGATGTAAAGCTAGTATCCAGTCTTCTCCTAGTGCATCTTGGAAGGAGAGTCCGGTAATTTCACGCCAGCGTTCGTTAACATAAACAAAACTTCCTTGGGCATCGGTACGGAAAATTCCCACAGGCACGGCTTGGGCAAGAGTGGCATATCGGCGTTCACTCTCGCGCAAAGCTAGTTCTGCTTGCTTGGGCTTCGTAATATCTAAATCTATGCCTGCAATTTGGATCGGTTTACCTGTAGTATCGCAGATCACATGACCTTTTGTCGCAGCCCAACGAATTTTACCGTTAGGTAAGACAAAGCGAAATTCTAAGTCAAGGTAAGAATCTTCTTTTTCCTCGATCGCGCGGATGATCGCATCCAAAACTCTGTCTCTGTCTTGTGGATGTAACAACTTGATGAAAGTTTCAGAGCGCCCGTCAAAGCTCCCCACCTCCATTTCAAATAGCTGTTCTAGGTTAGCAGACCAACTCAACCTTTGCGTCAGTAGATTCCAGTCCCAAGTTCCCATTCCAGCTACTTCCATTGCCAGTCGCAATCTTGCTTCGCTAGCTTGTAGTGCTTGCTCTGTCTGCTTGCGATCACTAATATTAATCCAGTAACCAACGATTTCTAAAGGCTCGCCAAAACTGTCTCGGACTAAAGTCATTTCATCCCGAACCCAGCGATAACTGCCATCTTGGTGCTGAAAACGATATTCATGGGTGTGATGTCCCTGCTCAAACAAAGTAGCTAAGTTTGCAAGTACACTGGCAGCATCTTCAGGATGGATATGCTCTACCCAAAAGCTAGTATTTTCAGTAAATTCACGGTGATTATAGCCCAAAATAGAGCTAACATTATCACTAATAAAGGTAGCAGAAAAATCTCCACTCGGTTGGCAAGAATATATAACCGCAGGGCTAGCGCTCAGTAAGTGTCGCAATCTTGCTTCTGCAAGCTGATGTTGTTCCTCGACTTGTTGCAGCGAAATTACATCTCGCCGCATTTCCAGTTGTGTCATCACTTGCCGTCCTAAAGCTTGCAATGCACTCACCTGTTGTGGATTCAATTGTCGCGGTTCTCGATCCATAACACAAAGAGTAGCGATCGCTTGCCCCTCTGGCGCGAACAGGGGTACACCAGCGTAAAATCGCACATTAAAAGGAGAAGCCACGATTGAGTTTTTCCGCCACTGTGGCTCTGCCAAAGTATCAGAAACAATTAAAACATCATGCTGCTGAATACAAGCAGAGCACATCCCAATCTCGCGTGATAATTCTGTAAAATTCCAACCAACCTTTGCTTTCAACCATTGACGATGTTCATCAATAAAATTGATACAAGCTATTGAGGTGCCACAAATGAGGACTGCTAACTGGACAAGATTGTCAAAAGTTGCTTCGGGTTCAGTATCAAGTATTTGATATTGACGGAGCACTGCTAGCCTTGCCCTTTCCCGATCAATTGGTAGAGCTGACATTAATATTAGTGAAGCAAATCAAATTTTAAGCTTGAAAATAGTAAAATTTAAAATTTGCAAATATTCTAACTACTTAATATTGGCAAATTAAAAGCATAGTAACTCTATTATTTTTTAAGTTACTAAATTAATTTACCGAACTTGATTTTTCACAGGAGTTTCTTTAGATTTTTGTTAAAAAGCGCAACACGAACAAAGGTGCTCAGGCACAGCCGATTTTACGGAAATGCCTCTTCTGGCGTAAGAGAAACCGTCGTCTGATTTGTCAACCAATTCTTGGCAAAGTCAACAGCAGATCTAACCGGAAATAGCCTGGCAGTAGCAGAACCAACTTTCGAGACTTTGACGTGACCTGCTTGTTCAAAAGCTGTACCCATCTCAACAAAACAGTCGTCTTCAAACTCAATATCTGTGTAAAGTTTCCACACTCTCTGTCCTGCCTCCAAAATAGCAGCCCCCTTGGTAACTCGTTTTGCTCTATTGATGCGGTACTCGGCGAGATGAAAGCAGGTGGAACTATCATAGCCAACTCCCAATAACAGCACCCAACCGTTCAAGTCGTAGAGGCGAGCTAGAGGAGAACCCTCTCCAAGAGAGTCGTTTAGAGAGTGATCCGCGATCATGGCTTTAGCGTGCTGCCCCCAAGCGGCAAATGAAACCGCAGGATGAGAACTCCGCAGCACATCAGGCCAGGTTCTGAAAACTTCTACAATCTCACTCATGCCTCGTGTGGGAGTTACCTGGGGGTCAAAAGCTGGCATCGTTTCTCGTATAATTGGCCACCACTCAGCTGGAACTGGTGGTGCTTGCCAATTGGCCGGATCGGAATAACTGGCAGAATGGGTGGGCATTACCAAAGTTCCTGTCGTTGTGACGACATCCATCAGCGCCTCAGTCACTGTAACAGCACCACCACAAACCCATCCAAGTGAACTGAGGGAAGAGTGCACCATTACTGTCATACCCTCTGCCAATCCAAGTTGACGTAAATCCCTTAACAGTGAGGCACGAGTGCGAGGTGATGGTGTGCTTAAAATTATTTCCAGTTCACTCATTTTACGCAGAAAGTATGAAAAAGATACTAACTTCTATAAAAAATCATTAGTTGATTACTTTTTAGCACGGGAAAAGCAAAATCTTTATATTTAGCTTGTACTAGCCCTTGAGCGCTCTAGACCCGTAGCAGCTTCTCGCAGACTAGCACTACTACAAACTAATTATGATTATTAACACCGACTTACTTATCAATATTAATTCCAAGTAAGAACTATGGACTTAATTTTAGGAATTGTTCTGGCAATTTGTATTGGTATTAGCCTGGGATTAATTGGAAGTGGCGGATCAGTTTTGGCAGTACCACTTTTAATTTACATACTAGGTGTACCGCCAAAATCAGCGATAGCGATGAGTTTAGTTATTGTCGGTGCTGTAAGTTTAATTGGTGTTATTCCTCATTGGCAACAAGGTAATGTAAATCTGAAAATTGCCGCCTTATTTTCTCCTACTGCCATGTTAGGTGCTTACATAGGTGCCAGAATTGCCTCACTGCCAATTATTTCTCCTACATTTCAGCTAATTTCTTTTGCGATCGCGATGGTAGTAGCTGCTATTTTGATGATTCGCAACAATAGTAACGAATTAGATAATAGCGATCGCCACAAAAACTATCAGTGGTTGGCAATACCAGTCGAAGGATTAGGGGTAGGAATTCTGACTGGATTTGTTGGTATTGGGGGCGGTTTTTTGATTATTCCGGCGTTAGTCTTACTAGGTAAAGTACCATTTAAAGAAGCTTTAGGCACATCATTAATAGTTATTGCCTTAAAGTCGGTGACAGGATTTGCTGGCTACTTTGGTCGCGTGTTCATTGATTTTAACTTGATGATGTACTTTACTATTGCTGCCAGTGTAGGCACAATTACTGGTGCTTATTTGACAAAATTTACCCAGTCCAAGCAACTAAAAACTGGTTTTGGTTTTTTTATGATTGCTGTAGCGATATTTATCGTCATGAAAGAATATCTTTTCGGTTTGACGTGAAAATAAGGCAGTCCTGATGAAAAAATTTCACTGCCAGGCATGAAAAAACTCACCCCTTACCCCTCTTTTTAGCAAGGAGAGGGACGTCTGACAGGAAGGAGTGAGCTAACTTTCAAGTCAGGAGGCAGAAGAGATAAAGATTTTTATCCTTAATAGTGTGATTAAATCACATGGGTGTCTGATTTAAAAATAGGCTGACGATCGGAGAATTATTAAACAAGAGCGATGAAAAAGGCGATCGCTTCCCCCTGACTTTGACGACATTCAGTCATACATTAAAAATTTGTAAAGGTTTATCACTAGTACAAGTATTCATTGCTTATGTAGTGGATGACAATCCTGACACTTAGTTGTTGAACCAATCGGGGGAAGCGTTAATGGAATTTTTGTCTGATACTGTAGTGCTGTCACGGATGCAGTTTGCACTGACAGCAATATTCCACATTCTTTGGCCTGTACTAACTACAGGCTTGGCAATTTATCTCGCCATTGTTGAGGGAATATGGTTGAAAACCCGCAATCCAGATTACTATTACCATGCTCGTTTTTGGTCAAAACTTTATGTCTTAAATTTCGGTATTGGTGTAGCTACTGGTATCCCAATGGAGTTTCAATTTGGGACAAACTGGGCTCCTTTTTCTGAGGCTGTCGGTAATTTTTTTGGCAGTGTTATTGGGTTTGAGGCTTCTTGGGCATTTATGCTAGAAGCTGCTTTTTTAGGGATTATGGTGTTTGGCTGGGAGCGCGTTCATCCGATCATTCACTTTATCTCTACCATCTTGGTTGCTACTGGTGCCAATCTATCAACTTTGTGGATTTTGACAGCAAATTCGTGGATGCAAACTCCTGCGGGTGGAGAGATGGTAAACGGCAAGTTTATTGTCCACGATTACTTTCAAGCGATTCTCAATCCATTTATGGCGGTGAGCGTGTCCCATATGTTCTTGGGTACACTAGAGACTTCATTGTTTGTAGTTGGTGGGATTAGCGCCTGGTATATCCTTAACAATCGTCAAAGCGCCTTCTTTTCTAAAGCTTTTAAGATTGCCTTAATAGCAGCGATCGCTGTAGCTCCATTGCAGATATATGTAGGACATTTGAGCGGCGAGCAAGTGTATCACTATCAGCCTTCAAAACTGGCAGCAATGGAAGCACAATGGGAAAGCACCCCAGCAGGACAACCAGCAGATTGGAGCCTGGTGGCTCTACCAAATGAAAAAGCTGAAAAAAATGATTGGGAAATTACGGTTCCCAATGCCCTTGGATACATTTTGGAATTTAAGAAAAATCTTTCTGAACCTGTACAAGGACTCAGGGAATGGCAACCCCAGGATAGACCGCACCTTGTTGGTCTAATTTACTACTCCTTCCGTACGATGATTGCCATTGGCTTCTTTTTAGCAGGATTGATGCTTGTCAGCACTTTGCAATGGCTGCGTGGCAAACTTTCTCCAGAAAACATTGCCCAGCAGCGTTGGTTGATGCGTGCTTGGATTTTTGCTGCTCCCCTGGGATATATTGCTGTCGAGTCAGGCTGGATTGTGCGCTGTGTAGGACGACAACCGTGGACTGTTTACGGACTGATCCGCACAGTTGATTCCGCCTCCAATGTACCTGCGACTAATGTCTTAACTTCTTTAATTGGGTTTGCAACTACCTACACAATTTTATTTATAGCTGTCTTGTACTTTGGTAGCCGTATTATCCGTATCGGGCCAAGATTAGACTTGCCAATACCGGGAATGGAAACTAAACCCGCAGTAGAAACAACTCCAGGGCAATTTGTTCCCGATGAGCGTCCCGTAGAAGCACAGCAATAGGAGGTGATATGGAGACGCTAACTTATTTTCTACCACAGGTTTGGTTTGGAATTTTAGCCCTTTTTCTCTTTCTCTACGTCATGCTGGATGGGTTTGATTTGGGAGTGGGAATTTTGTCTCTGACTGCTTCCAATGAAGAACGCCGTGGTATCTTGATGACCAGTTTGAGTAATATTTGGGATGCTAACGAAACCTGGTTAGTACTCATGGGAGGAGGTTTATTTGGGGCATTTCCTCTTGCCTATGGCACAATCTTGAATGCTCTTTACATCCCGATTTTATTGATGGTGTTTGGGTTGATATTTCGTGCCGTGGCATTTGAGTTCCGCGAACAAGCAAAACGAAAATTATTTTGGAACTTTGCCTTTGGCGCAGGGAGTTTTCTAGCAGCACTCGGTCAAGGATTTGCCCTTGGTGGCGTACTGAAGGGAATTCAAGTAGATCAAGCAGGGCATTTTATCGGTACAACTTGGGATTGGTTAAGTTGGCAAACTGTATTAGTAGCTTTGACACTAATTCAAGGTTATGTACTGATTGGCTCCAACTATTTAATTTGGAAAACTACAGGCGAGTTGCAGGAAACCCATTACAAAACAGCAAAAATTGCGGCTGTGACAACCCTAATCGGAGCAATTTTGATTACTATTACAACTCCGATATTTTATGAGTACGCTAGGGAGCGTTTGTTTCATCGTCCTCTAGTTTACGTCTTTGCGATGATTCCCTTGTTAGGAGTCTTTTTGATTTCGCTACTAATTAGGAGTCTATTTCGTAGAGAAGAGAGAGCACCGTTTATTTGGACAATTTTGCTTTTCATGCTCACGTTTATCGGGTTGGCAATGGTTGTTTTCCCTTACATTATTCCGACTCAAATCACCATTTATGAAGCCGCCGCCGATCCTAGTGCGCTGGTATTCATGATTATTCTCATCGGTGCGCTCATCCCGGTGATGTTGTTCTATAACATCTATCAGTACATTGTGTTTCGCGGTAAGGTCACAGGCGGACACTATGGGGAATAATTAACAACAGTAGAGATGCGACACATAGCGTCTCTACAATAGTTTTGGCGTTACACAAAATTATTTTCATAGCCTAAATCAGCAATGCTTCGTTGGTCGAAAATACAATGATATTAACCATCAAGACATTAAGGCACAAAGTAGCACAAGATGCTTATTATAATTAAGTAGATTCTCTGTACTCTAATTCATATCATGTCCGGTTAATCAAACTGAATAAAAATGTTTGCTCGTAGTGAGGACTCTAGTCCTCAAGCCGGGAATGAAGTCCTTACTAAAAACTGTTACTATGGGTGATTTGGCGGACATCATATCACCCTAATGGCCACACGCTCTCGTCCACCTTGATGTAGGATGACGTGTGATGCTTTGCCTGTCTCATCTACTACAAATGTGCGTTGAGCATCTATTAGCTTCATAAAAAACTTTGTTGATGATTCTGGAAACAGTTCAACTCGTTCTTGTCCAATCCATTGAGCAAAAATGCGATCACATTCTTTTGTCACTATCATCACCCATCCCGGCTCCAATTCATATCGCCCGACGTAGGCATCATAAATCGCAGTATCAAGTGCGATCGCTTGTCGTTGCTTAGGTAACTCATAGGGTTCACCAAACAAAATCGCAGCTAAATCATTTGCAATAGCTACAACTGGTGTTGCCACTGCTGGATCGATGTTGGTGAGTACAATAATAGAAACTTGTTCATCTGGATATCTAGCAATGCGAGTACTAAAGCCATCGATTCCGCCACCGTGATACAAAAGCTTACGTTCATAGTGAGTGCATATAATTCCTCCATAGCCGTGGTAATATCCTTTATTATCTTCTGCTGCGCGAATTGTAACCTTGGGTGTAAACATCATCTCCCTAGACGCCTCACTCAGTACTGCATCGGTATAAAGCCCTTGCTCCCATTTGTATAAATCTTCGATGGTTGAGTACATTGCCCCTGCACCCGATGGCCATGACATATCAACAAAATCTGCATTTTGATAAATTTCGCCAGTGAAAATATAACCCGAAGCTCGATGGGGCAAAATCATTTCTTGGCGATCGCAGCCTGAGTTAACCATTCCTAAAGGCTCAAGAATGTGGTGTTGCAGGTAATCGGCATAGGATTTACCGGAAAGTATTTCAATAATTTTGGTGAGTACCACGTAGCCAGAGTTTGTATATTGGTAACGCTTCCCTGGTGTAAACTCTAGCGGTTCACTGCTAAACCTGGCAATCAAATCATCTAGAGTTACCTTGATTTTCTTTGTCTGCTCAAAGTTAGAAAATTCCGTGTAGTTGGGAATACCCGAAGTGTGGTTAAGCAGGTGATGAATAGTAATTTGCTCACCGTTAGGGTAGTCGGGCAAATAGGTTGAAATCGAATCATGCACCTCTAGCAAACCTTGCTCCTGAAGTTGGAGAATTGCTGTTGCTGTGAATTGCTTGGTAATCGAACCGAGGCGGAACTTTGTTTGGGGTGTATTGGGAACATTATGCTCAAGGTTAGCCATGCCGTAACCTTTACTCAACAGTACTTCACCTGCACTAGCAACCAATACCGATCCCATGAAGTAACGATTTGCTAGACATGCTTGCAGATAAGCTGTCATCTTTTTAGCAACAGCTTGATGACTAAACTGTGACTGTTTCCCTTGATGATCCATGAAGACTCATACCAATGCGTGGATTTTGGATTAAAACTATTAATTAATAGGCTATTCCAGAATTTTGAAACCAGACTCCCGCGTGCCAATTTGGTATAAAAGAGCGTACCAGATACAGCATATACCCCCAGGGGCGATCGCCCTTGAGGGTTGAGATGAATGAGCAAATATTTGGTTAAGAAAAAACAGCAATCCTAACTACTAGCAGTAGCAGTTGGCTTCTTCCGCATCCTTTCAAAATAGTCTTCCCAAAATTTCTTTTGAGCGTCTAGCATCATCCGGTTATTTTTTTCTTGGGCTTCCAGAAAGGATTTCACAATTTCTTCTTGGAAATCCAGAGATTTATTAAAAGCTTCTGAGAGATTTTCTTCTCGTTGCATGTTCGGCAAATTTTCCAGGCAGGTATCTAAAAATTTTTTCTGCCAATCGCTAAACTGCTTTTGCCACTCGCTCAATTGCTTTTGGTACTCGTCAAAATAGGTAGTATACATTTGACGTTGAACCGCTACATACCCCATTTTCACTGCTTTGGAGAGGAAGTGGGGCGGTGTTTGCCACTTCCCTGTGAGTAAATACTCATCTACTAATAGTATATGCCAGTGGGATTAGCTTCATTTTGCCCACTTTACAGAATTTTGCAACCACTCGTCATCTATAGAACTTACGCAAAACTCCTCTAAAATCCTCTTTCCTCAGTGTCCTTTGCTGTTTATTATTCCGTAACTCGTGCGTAATACCATTTCACTTTTTGAGTGATTCATATTTAACCCCTCCCAACCTCCCCTTAGTAAGGGGAGGTGCCGTAGGCGGTGGGGTACATCCATATCAGCCTTTTCGTGAAATAGTATAAGTCCCAATCATTAGGACAAACAAAATCAGGGCGATCGCAAAATTTTTGTGGGTATCACAAATCAATCTCTGCTTTTACCAAATCTGGCATACGATGCAGGTGGAAGCCAGCCTTTTCGCAGGTTCTTTGCATAGCTGTATTCTCCGGTAGAATATCGGCAGTGATACGCTTAATGTGTTCATCCTGTCCTACTTGCAGCAGTAGTCTTAGCAATTGTGTACCCAATCCTTGGTATTGAAACTTGTCACTAACCAGCAAAGCAAATTCTGCCTCACTCAAACCATGCAATTTAGTCAATCTGCCTAAAGCTATAATTTCACGCTCATTTGTAGTTAGATTTTTATATTCTGCAACCAGTGCCATTTCGCGATCGTAGTCAATGCAGCACAGACGCATCAGACGTTCGTGAGCAATTCGTTGACTGAGTTTAACTAAATGGAAGTAGCGAAAATAAATACTTTGCTCCGACAACGTTTTATGAAATTTTACAGCTAGCGGCTCATCTTCAGGACGAATAGGGCGGATGATAACTTGTGTGCCATCTTTCAGCGTCCAAGATGTGACATATTGCGTTGGATAGGGGCGAATTGCTATTTTTGGCAGTTCCTCTTCCTTTACATTTGTTGGGTGAAGGACAATTCGCGCATCTAGGGCAACTAAACTAGCAGAGGATTTGATTGTAGAAGCAAACAGGGGATTAATATCAATTTCCTTGATCCAGCGTTGTTCCACCACCAGTTGGGAAAATCTCACCAGTAGTTGTTCAACAGCTGCAATATCCACTGGTAGACGCCCCCTCACACCTTTAAGCGCCTTGTAAATTCGAGTTTGTTCCATCATTCGCCGCGCCAAGGTTGTATTGAGGGGAGGGAGTGCGATCGCTCTATCTTTAAATACCTCCACTAATTGTCCCCCTGCACCAAACAATAATACCGGGCCGAACTGCGGATCGAGACTACTGCCGACAATTAATTCGTAGCCATCGTTGAGGTTTAACATTTGCTGTACCGTCACTCCCAAAAAGTGTTCTGCCCCTACTTTTTCTCTTACAGAAGATTCAATAGCGTGGTAAGCCCAGCGCACAGCTTGGGCATCCATAAGATTTAACTGCACGCCTCCAACATCAGTTTTATGGGTAATTGTCTTCGATAAAAGTTTGAGTACTACTGGATAACCAAGGGAATTAGCACAATCAACGGCTTCATCTATTGTGGCAGCCACGCAGACTTGCACAGTAGGAATACCATAGGCTTCTAGGATTTGTTTTGATTCCATCTCTGTGAGAATGGTTCGCCCTGCCTGACGGGCTATTGCTATTAACTTTTCAGCAAAGTTGCGATCAGGTAATTTATCCCATTTTTCTACTAGCACCGGAGTTTCATAGATGCCACGTAAGTTATATGTGTACTGCCACATATAAGTAAATACACGTGCTGCCGAATCTGGATAGGGATAAGTGGAAATACTAGCACGATTGAGAATCGCTTCTCCTGCCATTACCTCTGCTCCCCCCATCCAACTTGCCAGGATCGGTTTACCTTTTAGTGATGTATCATGAAGCGCCTCTACACAAGATTTTAGCCGTTCAGCAGTTTGGGTAGGATCAGTCATTGCTTGGGGTGTGAGAATCACCAAAAAACCATCGCTATGAGGATCTTTGGCAGCAATTTCTAGAGTTTTGGCATAGCGTTCTGGCTCGGCATCTCCCAAAATGTCGATTGGATTACTGCGACTCCAATAAGGAGGCAAAAATTCATTACCTGCGGCAATCGTATCTGTAGAAAGTTCTGCCAGTTCTCCACCTGTGCTAATCAGACAATCAGTTGCCAATACACCCGGCCCACCTGCATTGGTGATAATAGTTAAGCGTGGGCCTTTGGGACGAGGCTGTTTTGCCAGCACCTCTGCCATGTTAAACAATTCAGAAATTCTAGTGACTCTCAACACCCCACTACGCCGAAAAGCAGCATCCAGTACTTCATCACTGCCGGTGAGCGCCCCTGTATGAGAAGCCGAGGCTTTAGCAGCTGCCTCTGTTCGACCTCCTTTAATGATAATAATGGGCTTAGTTAGTGCTACCTCACGAGCCGCAGATAGAAATGAGCGTGCATCTCCTATGGACTCCATGTAAATAACTATACTGCTAGTACGTGGATCGTCACCAAGATAGTAAATTAAATCGCCCCAACCCACATCCAGCATTGAGCCAATAGACACAAAAGCACTAAAACCAACATTTTCTCGCAAGCTCCAGTCCAAAATAGATGTGCAGAGTGCGCCACTCTGACTGATAAAGCCTACCCTACCCGGACGGGCGATCGCGCTAGCAAAAGTTGCATTCAGTCCCGTATGAGGATTCATTACCCCCAAACAATTAGGGCCGATAATTCTGAGTTTACCTTTGCGAGCTTCCTGTAAAATTTGTTGCTCTAGTTGTATTCCAGGTTCACCAATTTCCTTAAAGCCAGCAGAAATGATGACTGCACTTTTTACTCCAGCTTCTACACACTGCCGCACTATGCCAGGAACTGTTGAGGCGGGTGTGGCTATCACTGCCAAATCTACAGGTTCTGGTACTTCTGCAATATTTTTGTAAGCTTTAATACCCATTACACTGTGGTGTTTGGGATTTACGGGAAATACTGTGCCACCGAAGGGGTTGCTGATTAAGTTCCACAGCAAGGTACGTCCTACACTTCCAGGCGAGTCGCTCGCACCTATGATAGCAACTGTCTCCGGTAAAAAAATAGAACTGAGAGGTTGACGCTCGGAACGTAGAATATCGTAGGTGAGATCGGTTTTAAACTTACTGCCCGATTGCATATGGCTGAAATTCCTTAATCAGGAAACCCTTGTAAAGCTTATAAATCCAGATGGTAGGTTAAAAGAAACAGTTGAGGAAATTGTGAGGAAATTTAACAAAAGTGCTGTTCTGATTGCATGAGTGAGCGTTTAGAGATTTTTTATACTCGATAAAGTCTGGTTCAAACGGCTGTATCGGCGGTTTCTATCAACTTAACTCCACCATATTCTCATTACTTTGTCGTGTGAATGCGATCGCCCTTCAGATGAATCGATAAATGGTGGGTTTAGGCTTGCGCCCAACCCACCCCACAGATAAACAAAACTTGTCTCTTACCTAAATCCGCGACTTGACAAATTTCTCTAACCTATCCATCCCCTTTTCAATAGTTGCTAAATCGGTTGCGTAGGAGAGGCGAATGTTGTCATCTGCACCAAAAGCAATACCAGGAATGACTGCAACTTGCTGTTCTCCTAGTAAAGCATCACAAAAATCTAGAGATTTAAGTCCCGTTTTACTGATGTCGGGGAACAGATAAAACGCGCCATCTGGTTGAGGACAACTCAATCCTGGAATAGCATTGAGCCTTTCTAGCATGACCTGACGGCGTTTAGCAAACGCTTGGCGCATTTCTTCGACACAGTCTTGAGAATCTTCTAAAGCAGCGATCGCACCATATTGGGCAAAGGTGCATACATTGGAAGTGCTGTGGCTTTGGATGGTAATTGTAGCTTTAATTACATCAATTGGCCCTGCTAAATAACCTATACGCCAGCCCGTCATCGAGTAAGCTTTGGCAAAACCGTTGCTAATAATTGTGCGAGCAAATATTTCGTCTCCCAAGGAACCAATTGTCACGTGTTTTGCGCCGTCATAGAGAATCTTTTCGTAAATCTCGTCAGATACAACCAAAATATCTGCTTCCACTACTACTTCCGCCAGTGCCTTAATTTCTTCTGGCGTATACACCATGCCCGTAGGGTTAGACGGCGAGTTGAGGATAAATAACTTTGTCTTGGGAGTAATTGACTTTCGCAATTGGTCAGGAGTAATTTTATATCCTGTAGAGGCATCTGTAGGAACAATTACAGAAGTACCACCTGCTAGCGTCACCATTTCAGGATAGCTTAACCAATAAGGAGCAGGAATAATTACCTCATCACCTGGTTCAATTGCTGCCAGCATCAAATTGAACAGAGAATGTTTGCCACCATTAGTAACAATGACATTTTCTGCTTTATAATTCAGACCATTATCGGTTCTTAGTTTTTTGGCGATCGCTTCTCTCAGTTTTGGTTCTCCAGAAGCTGGCCCGTACTTGGTTTTCCCTTCCTGTAAAGCCTTTTGGGCTGCGGCTTTGATGTGCGCCGGAGTATCGAAATCTGGTTCACCAGCACTAAAACTACAAACATCAATTCCTTCTGCCTTCATTGCCTTAGCTTTCGCTGCGATGGCTAAGGTTATAGAAGGTGTCACTTGACTTACTCTTCCTGCCAGCTTCATCGTCACTAAAATGATCCGTAAATAGGTGTAAAATACATTCAGAATCAGGATTCAAATCCCTAACAGCAATTGAAATAGAAGATTTCTTGCGATAAAGTTCTCAACTATTCCAGAATATCTCACAATCTCGATCGAGAATTTGCTGTCTTGTCATGATTTCATGAAATAAGGGATATCACCCCTCATCTGATTTCATCTGAAAAATGCTATCCACGGCACGCTGAGAAGATAAGCTTCGTTATAGTTCAAAATTTACGGTGGGTTACGGCTTGCGCCTAACCCACCCTACTGGCTACTAGAGAGAATTTAGATGATCAGGCGATCGCAGAAGCACCACTTTTTGAAAAACAAGGCAACTTTATCTATCGTCCTAATTCCACACAATTGCACTCTCTGCGTTGCTATCTGGGTATCATCAAAGCCATTCTCAGCAATCGTTGGAGGAACCCTACACGGTGAATTTTGCTTTAGGGGTTGTGCGTTCGTGGGGTTTATCGCGAAGTCAGGATGCAGAACAAAAGAGAAACTGGGGATTGGGGACTAGGGATTAGGAACCTAGTACCCAATACTCGATACCCAAAGAAGTCGCCAGTTTCCCTGGCTTCCTAGCTTGCGAGGCTCGATTCCGCACCTTTCTTGCGAAGCCGAGGCTAGCAGAGTGGAAAAGCATTGAGCCAATGCTGGGCATCTCTATTGCTCGGTCGCACCTGGAAAATGTTGTATTTTAAGAATTTTATTTCAAATCCAGAAAATTTTTAGTTACTCTAAATATAAAATCTGCATTTATATGTTTTGGGGTATAATTGGGAGTTAATTGTAGATTTTCACCCGATTCTAATACTAGAAGAACCTGAAAAAAGTGTTCGTCTATACTGGTATCAATCTTTTCAAGTTTAACAGCAGTAATTTCATTTAAAGAATATTGAAAAACGGTTTTTCCTAATATTCAAAACCACCTGTAACGGCTAAGTTTTACAGTGTTTGTTTCTTTATCAAAATGACAAGTGATAAATAAACCTGCTGAGGCTACTAGCAATGTTAATAGTCCGCAGAATAAAGTAATAATCAATATAATGTAACCAATAGAAGTATCATCAAGCATAACTGCTAAATTATTCTCTAGAGGATTTGTTAAAAAATTATTAATTATTAACACTGTTGATTGTAATTGTTCGAGTTGAAATTTTGTATATGTTTTGCGTGTAAAATCTTCCCCACATTACACGACTTTTGGCTGGGCGATCGCTCCTTAATAAAAGCTGTTTATGTTTCAATGTCTTTATACCTTTGATGAACCTGATGAAGAATATTTAAACAGCTTGAGCTTAAGTCCAGATGGAATTCTTCTAGTAGGCTGTTTTCATAATCTTGTGAAGGTTTGGGATTTAACAACTGGGAATATTAATCATTCATTTGAACTGCGCGGAGATCGGTATGGTCACTCTAATACTTTGGTAAATCCAGATTGGAAAACCATTATTAGCAATGACAGATATGGTAATCTCAGAACTTATGACCTTTGGACAGGAGAGGAAGTCTTCTGTTTTCAAGGAGAAAACAGTGCTTTAGCATTTTCTCCTGATGGAAAAGTATTATTTTCAGCCACGAGCAAAGCTCATCATAGTAGCAATGCCAGGATTGAAATTAATGTTATTGAATTCTCAACAGGACAATTACTCCGCACTCTGCTATTTGCAAATGTATATCTTCCAGTTCGCTGTCTACTACCTAGCCCAGATGGTAGTATTTTGGCTGCTCAAACATTTGATTTACTAACTCAAGTTTGGGATTGGCAAAATGGGCAAGTTATAAGCGTATTTAATGCTTTACCTACAAGTTCTTCCCTTCACTTGGGCAATTGTGTTTGTAGGCATTGGCTTGATGCAGTTGCAACTCGCCCAAATAGCCAAATTATTGCTGCCGTGGCACAAAGAGACAAACTTAATGAACAAACAACAGTTGGCATTTGGGATATACAAACAACGGAAACACTTTATACACTTGGGATTAGCCAGCGCGAACCTCATTCGGGTATGCCTCATAGTGCGATGACACCCGATGGTTCGCTGCTTGCGGTTGGCAATATTAACTCTATTGAAATTTGGGATTTGGAGAGTAGGCAGCAGCTTTGTGTACTTGATGGGCATCAGTCTAGGATTGACTATCTCACAATCAGCCTAGATGGAAAAATTATTATCAGCCATGCGTCTGGTGACAGCATCAAAGTTTGGCATAGTAATGGGACTTGCTGTGATCTAACAACTGTATTGCCGCAAATAAATTAAAGCCTTTAATAAGGCAGGACAGGAACAACTGCACACACTCTTCAAAAAACGATCGCTGCCAATGTCGCGCAAGGAAGTTACTCAGCATTACCCAAAAGAAATGCTTATGATAAGCCGTCTATAGTTTTGACATCACAAGTATTTCTTAATTTTTGATTTCTGCTGATTGAGCGATCGCTAATCTGTAGTTGATTGCTCTTTGCCAGATCATTCCAAGGATAAGTTGTCAAATTGATATTACATGATTGAATTTTGATAAGATGTCTGTCTCATGTCTTCCATCCACGCTCTTGCCCGCCAAGAAATAAATTTCAAAGGCTGCAAAGCTAAAGTTAGTTAAAACTGACTAGGTAAAAATTTCAGTCCGTTAAAACGGACTTCAGCTATAAGCCTGGAACTGAAGTACCAGGCGTTTTAGGGGTGAGGTGCTGCTTCTTGATCAATCACTCAAATACTACTGTACGATTCCTATACACCAACACACGATTCTGTAAATGCAAACGCACTGCCCTTGCCAATACAACTCTCTCTAAATCCTTACCTTTTCTAATCAAATCTTCAACTTCATCGCGGTGGCTAACTCGCACTACATCTTGTTCAATAATTGGCCCCGCATCTAAATCAGAAGTTACATAATGTGCCGTTGCACCAATAATTTTCACGCCACGTTCAAAGGCTTTATGATAAGGATTTGCACCTACAAATGCTGGTAAAAATGAGTGGTGAATATTGATAATTTGCGGAAATTTAATAATAAAATCAGCACTTAAAATTTGCATATATTTTGCCAATACAACTAAATCAATTTTGTACTGCTGCAATAATTCTAATTGTTTGGCTTCTTGTTCTATTTTGTTCTCCTTTGTAATCGGAATATGGTGGTAGTCAATACCAAACTGCTCCGCCATCTCTCTCAGGTGGGGATGGTTACTGATAATAAGGGGAATCTCAGCAGTAAATTCTTTGGCACGATTGCGCCAAATCAAATCTAGCAGACAATGGTCTTGCTGACTAACCCAAATCGCAATCCGAGGAACAGTGTCGGAAAAATGAAGTTCCCATTGAGCCTGTAATGGTTGAGCGATCGCATTAAATGCAGGTGCGATCAACTCACGGGGCAAGTTAAACCCTGCTAATTGCCATTCAATACGCGTCAGAAACAAGCCTGCTGCAAAATCTGTATGTTGATCTGCATGAATAATATTGCCGCCATTAGAATAGATAAAGTTAGCAAATTTCGCTACTAGTCCCCGTTGATCGGGGCAAGAGATTAATAGGGTGGCTGTTGGACTTGTCATAAGAACATTAGTATATCGAAAGATTGATGTCACCAAGGATAGCTAAATTTAAGCTTAATTAAGATAGCAAAATTAGTATATTTTGTTTGAAAGTTTTTTTGTTGTTAGAAAAACTGTGTAGTAGTCACTAAGTTAGTGTTGAATTATTATAATTAATCGAGCAACAAATCATTTGAAATAGAGAATATAACTATAATTATGAATATAATCGAGCAAAATATTCTCTTTTACATAGCTATCATAATTTACTTAGTAATGACTTACTGTTTCTTTACTAACTGGCTGGAGTTCTTTCGACAAGACAAAGACATGAATCCAGCAGAACGATTATTTTCTGGTGTCATTTTGGTGATAGCTACTATTCTATGGCCGATAATCGTTCCTTTTGCTTATTTGGAGTTATTAAGATTTCACAAAAAGCATAAACAATCTATTGATAAATTAATTAATGAGTCTACTTCTAGTTTTGGCGATCGCTAAGATAAAAATACTAATTTATTAATAATAAATTTTAAATTTGTAGGATGCATTAACGCAGTATAATTTACATTAAGACTCCTACCAAAAGCCACTACATTGAACCTGGTAATGAGAAATAGAAGAAGATTGCTCTTTTCATCGTAGGGTATAAAGATATCAGGTAAGGTACTTTTGTGTTCTGATAAATACAGCGCAAATTCGATTGCATTGAATCATTTAATTTTGTGGAGTTGGTAAATTGAGGCTAGGTAAAGGTTTGCCTTCACCAACATTTGGAGTTTGTTTCCACTCTGATAGTTCGCGATTGACTGCATTTTCAAAATCTTTGGATACTAATAGCACATCTACATTCCCACTTGATTGACGAGCAGGATTAGTTTGAGCATACACGAAACTACCCTTAAAATCAGGCTTACCCAAAGTCAACTGATGAGTTTGCTGATTTTTCAGTACAATGACGATTGTTGCTTGAGGCTGAACTAAACCAAATTCGGTAAGCTGATCAGCTGGAATTGATAAAGTGCGATCGCTTTTACCTTTGACCAATAAATCCATTAAATAAGACACGATTGCGTCACTAGCTGGAGCTTGTTGGGGAGATGTTATTAACCACTGTGGTTGTTCTGAGCCTTTGTTACGCTCCAAATTGAGAGTATAATCTTTGGTTTTTACTGTCAAAGTCTGTACATCATCTGCTCTAAAAGAGAAAATCTGCTGTGTTTTTTTCTGTACTTCTTCTTGTTGAGTTTTTGAGTAAAATTCATAGAAGTAAACAAAACCGCCTAAACTCAACGCTAATAGTATTAAAATTAAAGTTGTTCGCTGTAGTTTCATATTTTAGTCATTAGTTAATGGTTAATGGCTAATGGCTAATAATTAATGGCTAATAATTAATGGCAATCAACTATTAACAATTAACTATTAACGATTTCCTTATCTTCGCAGCCACCACAAAACAAATGCTGCTGCAAATCCAATTAAAGGTAAAACTAACAGAGAAGAAAAGCCAATCACACCGGCTTGCAAGTTTGTCAGATTGATACGACGGTTTTTCGATTCTTTAGGGCGAATGGAAAGGGTTTGTTGATTTTGTTGAGTTGCCCAACTAACTGAATTAAGGAATACATCTCCATTTAGCTGCTGTAAAAATGAACCATTGGTAGCAAAGTCTGAATCGCCTATAATTACCATTCGAGACTCGGTGGCAGTTGAGCTAGGAGATGGTGATTCTACTGGTAGTTTACGCTTTAAAGCTACACCTAATGTTAAAGGCCCTTGGCGATCGCTTTCTTTGTCGAACTGCAAGTTTTCATTTTGGAGGTCGCTTTCTGCCCAAGTATTGGGATAAGCTTTGGTCAGTAATATAGGAGTAGCTTCAACGCCAGGCACAGGTGTGGTATAAATCGGTCGTGCTAAACGATAAAAAGAAATACCGTTACCAAAATCTTTTGTAATCGGATGTTGACCGTAATCTGTCACAATTGGCACAGCAGGGCCAAAAGCAACACTACCAGAGACATCGACTGCTAAACGATTATCCAGTTTTACACCCCATTGTGAGAGTAAATTATCGAGTTTGGGATCTGTACCTGGATCGAGCATCAGTAACAAATTACCACCGCGATTGAGATAGTTTTGTACTGCTGTGACTTCACTGTCCAAAAGCCCTCGTTTCGGATCGGCTATTACTAAGACATTGGCATCACTCGGAACACTGGATTTTTCTGCTAGATTGAGTGGGGCGGTGGTGTAATTTTTGTTGCCAAGAGCTTCAACAGCTTGTGACATACCATTTTCACTGCCATCAAGTGGGCGTTCGCCATGTCCTTGTAGGAAGTAAACTTTGGCACTCGTTGGATTAACGATTTGTTGCAGGCTGTTGGTTAACTTAACTTCTGAGAGGCGATCGCTAACATTTACTGTCTGCACCAATTGGCGTCTATTTCCAGATTGTAGGTAAACTTCACCATAATCTTTGACACCAAATTTCTCTGCCACTGCAAATCTAGTTTGCGGATCGACGAACTCAAACTGAAATTGAGGATTTTGTTGACGATAATTATCTAATAATTCTCGATCTTGGGGATTTTGAGCTACATCAAATACCCAAACTTTTACTGGTTGTTGTAAATTTTGTACTAATTGCTTTGATTCAGGTGCAAGGGTAAATAGCTGAGTTTCTGTTAAATCTGCTCGGAAGTAGTAGCGAGTAGCTAAGAAATTAATTAACCCTAAAATTGCTAAGACAGCCACAGTTGCCACCAAGGCATTAGTACTAGCTTGGGTAGAACGACGCCCCCACCAGCTACTGTATCGGCTTTTCCCTACTAACCATAAGCCAATAATTAGTATTCCAGAAATTATCAACGCTAAGGGTATTGCTCCCCATTGATCTGTAATTAAACCTGTGATTAAACCAGCAACAACTAGGGATTGGCCAATCCAAAATAATAGATAGTTCCAAGTTTTATTTTTTGCAATAATCTTCATTTTTTTAGTCACTTGTCCTACCCTTGTCCATACTAACGAGATTGTACAGACACGATGAATCGCGTCTCTACTAACCAATGACTAATGACTAATAACTACTGTCGTTGAAAGCGGAGTGCATCAATTGATTGTGCCGTGAGAAAGATACCTAAGATTATGTAACTGCCAAATAATACCAAGCTGCTAGTGTCAAAAATTCCTTGGATGAGATTATTGTAATGTTTTAATAGTGATAAATGCCCCAAAGCTTCTCCGATCGGGCCACTAACATTTTTAGCTACTAAATCAATAAATAGCAGCAACAAAATGACTGCAAAGGTAAGTACAGCTGCCAAAATTGTGCTGTCTGTCAAAGAAGAAATAAACATTCCCAACGATAAAATTGCTGCTGCTAGTAAGATTAATGCCAAATGTCCAAGCAGGGGAATGATGGGTGGCATTGCTGGAGTTGATCCACTCAAGGCGATCGCTTCCAATGCCAACAACGGTACTACCATCGTGATAAAAAATGTTAGCACTCCTAATAATTTACCTACAGCTACCGCCCAATTAGTAACTGGTGATGTAGCTAGCAGTTCTAAAGTACCGCGCTTGCGTTCTTCGGCATACAGCCCCATTGAGAGAATGGGCAGCACAAACAACAACAACCATCCCAAGCGATCTAGAAATGCCCGCACAAATTCATAAGGCACGTCTATTGGTGGTACTGGTACTCCAAATTGTTGTCCTTGCAGATCTGCTGCTGCTACTGCTGTTAAAATGCCGTCTGGCCCCATCAAAATGAGAACCAAGAACAATCCTGCCAAAAACCAAAAAATGCCAGCGATCGCATAAGCCAAGGGAGATACAAAATAACTCTGTAACTCTCGACGATAAATGGCAATAACGTTACTCAGTATTACACCCATTTAAGCTGCCTCCTCCTCATTAGTTATTGTTGAGTCAGCCTGATTTTCTGGAATATTTTCTTCCGTAGTTAGCTGCAAAAATACATCTTCTAATGTCGCACTAACGCGTCGCATTTCATACAAGTTAAATCCGGTACGTAGCAACGCTGCCGCAATTTCTTTTCCTGGTTCTGTACCTGGTTGCGAAATTACTCGCAGGTAAATACGCCCATCTTGAATCGGAGTATGACTTGGTAATGCCGTTGCAGTAATTGATTCTACCAGCTTCACACCTGGCAGATTTTGCAGCATTTGTTTAGCCAAACTTGCTTCGCCTTCAATTTCTAATTCATAGCCTGAGCCAACTGTTAATTGAGTCAACAAATGTTCTGGGGTATCGGTAGCTACTACTTTCCCGCGATTAATAATGGTGACGCGGTTACAAGTCATACTTACTTCTGGCAAAATGTGGGTGGAAAGAATAATAGTATGGGTACCAGCCAGGCTTTTAATTAAATTTCGCACCTCAATAATTTGTCGGGGATCTAGTCCTACTGTCGGTTCATCTAGAATAATCGCTGGTGGATCGTGAACAATTGCCTGAGCAATGCCTACTCTTTGACGATATCCTTTAGATAATTTGCGAATAATGACGCGGCGCTTTTGTTGTAAGTTGCAACGTTCTATAGCTGCTTTTACTTTCGCAGGGCGATCGCCTGCCGATACTCCTTTAATCCGCGCCACAAAATGCAAAAATCCTTCCACCGTCATTTCCGAATACAACGGTGGAGTTTCCGGTAAATAGCCAATCCTTTGCCGCACAGCAAGAGAATTTTCATGGACATCGAATCCAGCAATTCGGGCTGTACCGCTTGTTGCAGGCAAATAACCAGCTAAAATTCTCATAGTGGTAGTTTTGCCAGCGCCATTTGGCCCTAAAAATCCTAAGATTTCCCCTTTTTCGACGTTAAAAGTTACATCAGTAATTGCTGGGGTAGAGCCGTATATTTTACTCAAATGCTCAACTTCAATCATTGGTATCAGTTATCAGTTATCAATTATCAGTTACCAGTTACCAGCTCCCCATTCCCTGTTCCCTTTTATTTTGTTGTGACATTTTCTCATGGAGGTCTGTCTAGTAAATGACGAGTTTATGAAAATGAAACCACAAATTAACAAAACATCAAAAGTAGCTTACAAGATACAGGTGACAGCTTGGTTAAATTCCTCATTTTTCTTGCTTTCCCCTACAACGCCAGTCCGCTCAAGTCGGGAAACCCGCCCACGCGGCTGGCTCCCCTACACTCCACAACGCCAGTCGCACGCCACTTGTACTCAACGAGGGAAGCTCCAAGGGCGCAGTGGCTTTCCTATCCCTTCTATTTTTAAAACCATCTGACTATATTTTCATATGCAGACATAAAGTTCTTGTCATCAGGTAAATCAACAGTTATTTTTGATTGTCATGATTTAAAATTTTTGCTCGTATATAAATCATCAATGGTCAACTCTATCCTCGTTGCTACACTTTATGTCAACCCCGTAACGGGGAATGATAAAAATGCGGGGACGCGGTTGCTTCCCTATAAAACTCTTACCCGTGCTTTAAAACTATCTAGAACTGCAATCATTATTCAGCTAGCACCAGGAACCTATAGTTCTGCTAATGGTGAGCTTTTCCCACTTATCGTTCCAGGTGGAGTGATGGTAGTGGGTAATGAGGCAACCAAAGGTCAAGGTATTATCATTTCTGGAAGCGGTGAATATCAAAGTGAAAGTTTTGGAACGCAAAATATTACACTGCGATTACTAGATAATTCTAGTCTGATGGGTGTGACGGTTACTAATTCTATTGCCAAAGGTACTGGCGTCTGGATTGAATCAAATGCCTCACCAACTTTGGCTAATAATACTTTGGTTGGTTGTGGACGTGAAGGTGTTTTTGTTAGTGGTAATGCCAAACCAGCAATTCTAGATAATGTGTTTGTAGAAAATGGTGCCTCTGGGTTATTCATGGCACGTCATAGCAAAGGGGAAGTGTTGCGCAATGTTTGGCAACGCAATGCGATCGCCATCGCGATTAGTGATTTTGCTGCTCCTTTGCTTGCGAATAATCAAATCTCTCAAAACCAGACTGCGATCGCTCTTGCTAGAGAAGCACGACCCGTTCTGCTACACAATATTATTGAAAAAAATCCCCAAGGCGGTTTGTTGGTGAATGGCAATGCTATCCCCGATCTAGGTAGCGCTCACAATCCAGCAGGTAATATTTTTCGCGACAACGAAGCCTTTGACATTCAAAATGCCACATCAAATAAATTAGTTTCCGTTGGCAACCAACTCAATCCTGTGGGTATCAAGGGTTTAGTTGAATTAAGTGCAACGGCAGTCGAAGCTCCCAAGTCAGTGACTGTTAGTACTAGTTTTTCCGATCTACGGGGACATTGGGCAGCCGCTTTTGTGGAAGCTTTACTCAGTAAAGGTTTAATTAGTGGATTGGGCGATGGTAAGTTTCAAGCTCAAGCCTCGATGAATCGTGCCGCTTTTGCCGCTATTATTGCCAAGGCTTTTGATGTACCAGCAAAAAAACAAGTATCTAAATTCACAGATGTTAAACCAGACTTTTGGGCAGCAGCATCGATCCAGCGTGCTGCCAGTATGGGTTTTCTGGGTGGTTTCCCGGATGGAACTTTTCGACCAGGACAAAATTTAACTAAAGTCCAAGCGATTGTATCTATAGTAAATGGCTTACAAATCAATGGTGGTAATCCTCATGTGTTAGCAGTATATCGCGATCGCGCTCAAATACCCAGTTATGCAATTGACGCCATTGCGATCGCCACTCAAAAATTACTGGTACTAAATTATCCCCAAACCGAACTACTAGAACCGTTGCGGGATATCACTCGTGCCGAAGTAGCTGCGTTAATTTATCAAGCGTTAGTAGCCAATGGTAAACAAAAGCCCATTGTCTCTCCCTATATTGTCAATCCTGATGCAGATATTCCTTCGTTTACTGACATTATGGGGCATTGGGCAGAAGGGTTCATACGGGCTTTAGTAAGTATGAACATAACTCGTGGTTTTGCTGATGGCACCTATAAACCAGATAAATCGATGACTCGCGCTCAGTATACAGCTTTAGTTGTCGCTGCATTTAACCCAACTCCCAAACGTCCAGTACCAGATTTTACTGACGTACCCCCAGAATTTTGGGCATATAAGGCGATCCAACAAGCAGCACAAGGTGGTTTTGTTGGTGGATTTGGCGATGGTAGTTTCCACCCACAGCAAAATGTGCAACGGTTACAAGTAATCGTCTCCTTGGTAAACGGGCTTACCCTACCACCGGCTCATGCTGATACTTTATTAAATTTTAATGATCGCAATAAAATCCCTGAATATGCCCGTACAGCTGTCGCAACTGCTACAGTGCAAAGAATTATAGTTAACTACCCAGATCCTAAGCAAATCGAGCCTCTGCGAGAAGCAACACGGGCAGAAGTCGCAGCAATGGTGTATCAAGCTTTAGTTGCAATTGGGCGATCGCCCAGCGTTCATTCACCGTATATTGTTTCGCCTTTTTCTGTTACCAGCAAGTAGAATTAAGAACACCTCTTGAAAAAAGACACTCTTGGGACAAAACACTGTAGCAAAAAGCGCGGTAGGCTATATGCGACGGGAGCACAATTTAGCTGTATTGCCTCAAGTAGATAGCCCAATGTTCACGCCGACTTTGGGAACATCTGCTGACTTGGCAATAACCTTATTAATTCACTATAGTTTCGACCTCAGTGGTTATGGTGCTGCTGAACTAGTTGAGCGCTGGCAAAATCAATATCCAGATGGCTGGCTACACTTAGCGGTGATTGAAGCACTGTATCAAGGTCGCTACAAAGCCATATCGGTACAGCAAATATTAACACTCTGGCAACGACGCGATCAGCCTAGTTTTCATTTCAATATGGAATTTGAACGCCTGATTTGCAGTAAATTTCCTGAAAACTTAACTTCGTTTGCAACTCCATCCCTCAACTCTGCTCATCTTCATGAACAGAGATATCAAGCTTCTAGTTCACCGCAATTGCCATCTTATCAAAAACACTCTTCTGGGCATTTACAAACAGAGGAATCTCGCTATGGCAAAGGTTCTTCTACTCTCAAGCTTCCTACTCCCTTACCTCCTGTCTACCATTCTCCATCGAGCGATCGCCAAGCAAAGCTACTACCACCGGCTGTCAATCATCCACCAATTCAACAATTCACCCCCCAATGGTGCGATCGCTCGACATCTTTTACCGAAAAACTCAAAGCGATCGCCCAAGAAGAAAACCAAGATGAAAACAACTTATAGTAGTCCCCGATGCTGCTGATTCCTCACTTGGAACATCATCTCAATTTGATTATTTGCTCATGCAATCAAGACAACTGTTTATTGATGCTCGTATAAACAGTGTATGGCAAATGCTTGGCTTGAATTTAAAAGTATGATCCCAAATTGGCGAGCGGGAGTCTGGTTTCAAAATTCTGGACTAGCCGATTAATCAATTGTTTTAATCCAAAATCCAAAACTTGTACCGAGCTTGTCGAAGTATCCACGCATTGGTATGAATTCATAGTTGTGTTATTTAACATTTAAAACCTATCTGCCTACTCCATCTTTAAAGTAGAATTGTGATATGATTGCAGATTGTGTCCCTAATTTTGACACCTGCCTAGTTTTGGTAAAGTACATAGTTATTCATATTTGTTTATAAAATTTTTGAGTTCTGATTCTACTGGCAACAAAGCGGTTTGAAGCTAAAGATTAAAAATTCCGATCTGCCGTTTCAAAAATAGTGTTTCTTAAGGAAGCTATTAATCATGAGAATTTTGCTAGCAGAGGACGATCAGCGCATTGCTGAGTCACTTGCAGAAGCTCTTGCTGCTCAACATTATATTGTTGATGTAGCTACTGATGGTGAAAAAGGTTGGGATTTTGTGAGAACTTTTGCTTATGATTTATGTTTGCTGGATGTAATACTACCAGAACTAGACGGTATCAGCCTTTGTCAGCGTGTGCGCTCTCATGGTTATCAAATGCCAATTTTGCTAGTGACTGCTCGTGATGCAACTAACGATATAGTTACAGGGCTAGATGCAGGTGCAGACGACTATGTGCGTAAACCGTATAAGCTACAAGAATTATTGGCTCGGATCCGAGCGTTATTACGCCGTGGAAACACCACTTTATCACCTGTGATGGAGTGGGGAAGTTTGCAAATAGATCCTAATATTTGTCAAGCTACCTATGAAGGTAAGCCGTTACATCTCACACCCAAAGAGTACCGTTTATTAGAGCTTCTCCTTCGTCGTAATGGTTGCATTCTAAGTCGTAGCAACATTTTAGAGAACCTTTGGTCTTTTGAGGAGCCTCCAGAAGAAGACGCAGTCAAGGCTATTGTTAAACGTTTAAGACAGAAATTAAAAGCAGCTGGAGCACCCAGTGATTTTGTCGCCACAGCTTATGGAATGGGCTATTATCTCCAACAGCGTTCGCAACAGCAATTTCGCAACTATGAAGAGGCTACATCCTGCCAGAGTGTAAATAGTAGTTCTCTAGTCGGTAGGACAGGTATTTCATCTTAATATTGGATGCAAGGAAAAAATCTGGGCAACAGCAGTATCTCGATTGATTTGCATATAGCGTTTTGTCTAAGTTTTCATGTTTGAATCTCTGCACAGAAATTTTCTGTTTCCTTCTCTAAATAGACGCTTTACACTCGTGCTGCTTTCGGTGATGGCAATTTCAGCACTATCGGGGGTATTATCTTTAGAAAATTATAGATACTCTATAGCTAAATCTCAAAATTCCTACCTAGAGCCAGTTCACGATTTAAATGCTCGCCTGTTGGCTTTAGCTCAGAGTGCTGCTCCTTCTCTAACGATAATTAAAATTAATGCATTGCAAGGTGTAGAAGAAGCTAACGATCTGCCTTGGCGTAAGTCTTTCAAGGAAGGGCAAGGTTTGGAATGGTTTGATGCTAAGGGCAAACTTCTGGTAAGTGAAGGAAATACTTTCCCTAATGCTCCTTTAGCTAGAGTCCTATTTTATTCACGCTTGAACAAAGATGCTCCAGTAATAGAACAACATGAATATGTTCGTTCTGTGTCAATTGCTGTATATACCAAACAAGCAGATCGGGAAAATGAGAAGCTAGAAGGCTACATTCGCGCTAGCGAACTCACCTATCAAGTGGCATTGACAGCAAAATCACCTGAACTTGAATTAATTGAATTAGTGTTGATCATCTTTGCTGGCGTCAGTACCGTAAGCCTGTTCTGGTTTATGTTTAAGCCTCTAAAGAAGAATTTTCAACAGTTACAACATTTCAATGCCGATGTTGTTCACGAGCTACGCAATCCTTTAACGGCAATAAATATAGCTGCTGAAGTGATGCAAAGTCAATCACAACAACTTACTCCTCTAGTGGCAAAAAAGCTAGCAGTTATTCTCAGTTGTACCGAGCAGCTAACACGTTTAGTAGATGATTTGTCTATGCTATCAAAGCTAGATAAAGTGGAAAAAGACTCTCGTATTCATCATTCTCTTATCCCTTTAGATGAACTGCTAGAGGATTTAGTAGAACGCTTTGAGCCTCAAGCTGAAATTAGGAAAATTTATTTTGAGTCTCATTTACCCACTGGCATTTTTGTTACAGGTGATGCTCATCAACTCTGTCGTTTGTTTTCAAACCTTTTAGAGAATGCCTTTAAATACACAGCAGCAGGAGGAAGAATTGCTCTAATGTTGAGAATTGAGAAACGATTTGCTGTTGTACATATAGAAGATACTGGTATTGGTATTCCCCAAGAGAGTATACCACTCATCTTTGAGCGTTTTTGGCGATCTGATAAAGCAAGGCATAAACAAGAAGATGGTTTGGGATTAGGATTGGCGATCGCAAAATCCATCGTAGATAGACATAGCGGACAAATTAAAGTCAGAAGCACAGTCGGAGTTGGCAGTAGCTTTCGAGTCTACCTACCACTAGCTGGAACTAAAACTGCTTAAATCCATTTTTTATCTTCTCCGTATTAGTTCAATCAAGCTATGTGAGTTTGGTGAACGATTAACCTGAGTCTGATGTCCAGTTGAGCAGTTTAGCAACTTGTTCTGGTAGGAGCGTGGGGTTAAATGGAAGTGCGATCGCTCCAGCTATACCCATTTCTTGAAGCAGGAAAGGTGGAAACCAACTAGCTCTGGTACTAAGTAGCAAAATTGGAATAGATTGGGTGAGGGGATGATCTCTAAACTGTTGAAGAATCGATAAGTTATCAACGTCTAGGGTTGGTACATCTAGAAGAATAGCATCGGGCTGTTTTTTCATTAACACTTTAAGCCCTTCTTGCCAAGAGAAAACTGAAAATACATCCCAACCACCGAGATCGCGCAAACACACTTGTAAGACTTCTCGAACAGAAGCTTCACTATCGATCAGCAAAATTTGCTTACGGGACATAGCCTAAAGCTAGAGATGTTTGATGAGTAGTTGAGCAAAATTAAATTCATTCGTGGAGACAGAGAATAAGGAATAGCACAGAGAATGTGCAATTTATCAAGACTTTGTTGTAATTTTATGATTGAGAAGGTGACAAACCTGGAATAAAAAAGTGACAAAGTCGAGACATCAAAAAGCGATCGCTTGGCATCTTTGAACGAGAAACTCAAAGCGATCGCTCAAAAAAGTTAGAGATGAAAGTAGCTACAGGTTCATCATTAATCCATGAATACGCTGATATTCACGGATCATAATCGCGTTTTTTAGCTCAATTTTGGAAAGCAGGGAGTCAGGAAACTTATCGCCTGAATAGCGAGCTTGATACCAACTTTGACTCTCAAAATAGCGCTGCAACTTTGGCTCTTTAAACATCCGCCCGTGACGCGCATAGATTTCGTTACGCATCAGTGTTAGTTCCCAAGCACTGCGCCCTTTTAAGTCTGCTGAAGTTAGTAGCCGTTGTTGAAACAAGGGTATAGTTGTAGTGTTTAAAACCTTAGACTTGGCAAGTTGCGAGTCTTGTTTTTTGGGAGTTTGAGTAGTCGCTTTTGATACGGTTTGCTGTGCAGTATTTCCAGGTGTAGAGCTTGGTTTTGGGGATGCGGCTTTGGGTATACTAGTTTTATTTTTAACTTCTGTTTTTTTAGTTTGTGCAGGGCTAAAGCTTGGCTCTGGGATTGCGACTTCTGGTTTACTGATACTATTTTTGACTTCAGTTTCTTGACTCTGGGTTTGAGCAAACTTAGGATGCTGCCGTACTGAATTGAGCGGCTTATCCTTGGCTGCAACTTCTTGATTCGATAATACAGCCCAGGAACAAGCCCCTCCTGCAACAAATCCCCCCACAAACATCACAGAAGCTAACCCTACTTTAGAACTTACATCCCCAACAGATGAAGAACTTGGTTTTCGGAACTGGAACTTGGGTTTTTCCAGAGGAATTTGAGATTCTCTGGTATATGAATCAATTTCTTCCAGATTATCTTCTTCTAGGAAGATATAAGAAATGGTATCTAGTAATTTCTGCTGGTTTAAGGGTTTGTCATGGAGGTAGTGTCTAGTGGTATCTTTTTTTGGCGTCACTGGTTCTGGAACTAGATCGCTGAGTTCCAGTTCAAAAGTTAATATCTGTTGTGTTTGTTGTTCAGAATTTTGGGCATTTTCTTGAGTTTCTTGAGCTTGAAGAGCAACAATCTCACCATCTTCCTCTCCCAGATCTAGAGAAAGTAGACTAGAGATAATCAAAGGTTCTTCCTGCTGTGCATCAGGTTCATGAAACTCCTGAAAGTGATTTGCATTGATAGTGCTGTTACAAGTGCTATTAAGAGTGTCGTCCATATTAATGAAGTGCGAGTACAGCTAGGCAGTTGCCTGAAAGTGAAAATGAAGCACTAGAAAACTGACTTAACAATGCTGAGAGTTATGATTTTGAAAACTCAAAGCAATGTTTTGGGCAGAAGTAATTATGGCAAGATGCACAACTGTATCAAGTTAATTGATTGTTTCCCGTCATTTGCGGAAAACGATCAGATATATCTATTGAAGAAATTTTATACTACCCTTCAAAAAAGCGATCGCCCCTGATACCCCACATCAACAAGCGATCGCTTATGAAAAATTAGATCCGAAAAACTGTTAATGGTTAACAGTCAAAAGTTAACAATAATGTATGAATAACTATTAACTAATTGCCAATTAACTCCATCGTCGCTTGTAACCCATTATCATTAAGTATTTTCAGCATTTGTTCAGCGTTAGAGCGACTGCTAAAGACTCCCACTTGCATAGCTGCTTTACCTTGCCAAGAAGTCGCAAAGGCACCAGGAGCAAGAAACCTCACTAATTCCTGATCTTTTTGTGTTTGTACTGCTGCCATAACTCGGTAACGCCCTACCGCTTGAGATTGCCCACTCAATGAACTTCTAACTTGAGATGGTTTAGCACTAGCGCCAGGTACTGGCACTTTTCGCATATTAGTAGTATTGCCAAAGGGAATCTTGGCAGAAGGAACCGACAAAAGTGCTGCTTCGCCTGGAGGTACAGGTTGTAATACTGGCAATGACTGGGCAGCAGGTGCAACAAACTCTATGACATTGTCATCATTGTTAGCAATCTGCACGTTATTCGTCTGTGATTTGCCAGATGCATCTGTTTGCTGCCATCCCCTGACTGTTTGTCTACTCGTCAAGGTACTTGGAATTGGAGATGTTTCAGTCTTTGTGGAAGTGGGTTCCTTTAGTTTGGATGGTGTAACACGCAGACGAGACACTACAGAAGGTTGCTGTGAATTCCTGACATTTGCGCTTCTGAGCGCTCTCATCTCAGTTAATGCCCGTGGCACACCCATAGCAGTTTCTGTTGGCTGAGGTTGAGATTGTAAGTTACGGGCGATGGGTGCTGTTGTACCTTTGGTATCTACCTTACCAACGATGCGATCGCTTACTAATGTATTGCCGTAAGCAGGAATAGTTTGCTTGGCGGCGTTGGCGTTAATGTCATAACGTTTGTTGTTACGAAACTCGTTGCCACCAGCATCAGCAAGCCTACCTAAATCTGGCTGTGCTTGAGCGATCGCAACTAAACCATCTTCTTTACTACCCTGAATGATATTTTTCCTTATAATTGGGCGAGAAGCGGCTTGTACAATCATCCCACTTCTGTTGTCTTGAATTTGATTACCAACAATTAAGGGTTGAGCTTTTTGAGCAATATTAATCCCAAAACCCGTTTCCTGAAAAACATTTTCGCGAACTTCTGCATCAGAGGTGCCAGTAATTGTAATGCCGTTGGCTCCGTTACGATAAAACAAATTATGACGAATAATTGGTTTTCCGTTACCAGTTACGGTAACTCCATCTTGAGTACTGCCAGTAAAGGTATTCTCTGCTACTGTCAGATTGCTAGATTCAATCCATAAACCATAACCACGTGGGTTGGAGTTGGTAATAGTCACTCCAATTAACTGCGCTTCCTTAGCTCCCACAATCACAACATTTTTACTGCCAAAACTACGACTGAGATAGTCACCACCACCAGCGATAATAATATTGCGACCTTTGCTGCTAGCATCTCCTTGAAGCGTAACACCAGGCTTTAGTATTAAAGGAAACACCTCTCCTGTTTGGGAACTATAAGTTCCCTTGGCTAGCTTAATCGTAGTATTAGGAGCAGCTATTCGCAAAGCCTGAGTAATAGTTTTCAAAGGAGTGCTTTCACTCACCTTGCCTTGTTTGTCATCTCCGACACTTGGGTTGACAAAAAGCACGTTAACCTGAGAAATTGTACTCTCACTTGGGTGTATCTGCACTGGTGTCTTCGGTATCTGAGCAACAGCACGATCCAAGCAATTACCCAGAAAAACTGCACTACCTACTCCCATACCAACAAGCACAGATAAAAATGAAAAACGAGACAGGTGAGGAATTGCGACAAAAACACAAAAATATCTTTTGCGCTTTTGAGCAAATCTGTGTGTTAATTGGGTATCCTGCCAACAAGACTTAGAAAAAAAATGGAGGTCAATCACTTTTGCTGCACTCCCTATAAAAAGCTAGCATTTTTTATACTCTTTCTTTTGCAAAAATGTCGATCAGACTGCTTGATTACCGTAATGGTAGCTATTTTTGATACAAAGTGTTTTAATGAAGTGCCAGGGGCGAGAGTAGAAACATTCTACAATCCCTCATCTTAAATTCTTAGTAAAAAATTCGTAGATATGCAAAAAATATTGAGAATATGAAACAGGCTGACTGTTACGATGAAAGCACTAATGGGGTTGTTGTAATGGTCGAGCCATACAGCCAAAGAGAGCAAATCCAACAAGTTGTTTACCGCATCTTGGATGCAAACTTAGATCGGGTGCGGGAAGGCTTGCGAATTATTGAAGAATGGTGTCGCTTTGGCTTGAATAATTCCCAGCTAGCTGGGGAATGCAAGCGAATGCGGCAAGAGGTAGCAAGCTGGCATACAGCTCAATTGCGGGCGGCGCGTGATACACCAGGGGATTCTGGTACTGAATTAACCCATCCTCAAGAAGAGGAACGCTCAGGCATAAAATCCCTGCTGCAAGCTAACTTCTGTCGAGTGGAAGAAGCCTTGCGAGTGCTAGAAGAATATGGTAAGCTTTACCGCCCAAATATGGGGAAAGCTTTTAAACAAATGCGATATCGGGTTTATACCCTAGAAAGTGATTTAATGGGTTATCAACGGCATCAATTACTGTTGCGATCGCATTTGTATCTTGTCACTTCCCCCAAAGAAAATTTACTAGAAACTGTCGAAGCAGCCCTTAAAGGTGGGCTAACGTTAGTACAGTATCGCGATAAAAATGCTGATGATAGTACCCGGATTGCATTAGCTGAGAAATTGCGGCAGTTATGCCATGCTTATCATGCAATGTTCATCATTAATGACAGGGTAGATTTGGCTTTAGCAGTAGATGCTGATGGGGTACACTTGGGACAACAGGATATGCCCATTGCCATTGCCCGACAGTTACTAGGGCCTCATCGTTTGATTGGTCGTTCTACCACAAATGCGGATGAAATGCAACGGGCAATTACCGAAGGTGCGGATTATATTGGTGTAGGGCCAGTTTATGAAACTCCTACAAAAATTGGCAAGCCAGCTGCTGGTTTAGAATATGTCAGTTATGCTGCCAAACATTGTTCCATACCTTGGTTCGCCATTGGGGGTATAGATCCAAACAACATCAATGAGGTGATTGATGCTGGAGCGCAACGTGTAGCAGTGGTACGCAGTATCATGCAAGCCGAACAACCTACTTTGGTAACACAATATTTTCTATCGCAGCTAAATCGCATTCAACCAATTCCTGAAAAGTCCTATGTCTAATCAAATTACCCTTCAGGTAAATGGGGAAACTCATAGCTGCCCTTCTCAAAGTTCTTTACCCGATTTACTTCAACAGTTGGGGTTTAATCCTCGTTTGGTGGCAGTCGAGTATAACGGTGAAATTCTTCATCGTCAGTTTTGGCAAAATACTCAAGTGCAGCCAGGCGATCGCTTGGAAATAGTCACCATTGTTGGTGGTGGTTAAGTCAATAAGCAAGAATAGCGAGCCTCACGAACGTAAAGCCATCGATGCAAACTTCTCTTGTTGGCTAAGACTTTTCCCCTGCGCCCTAGTTTCTCGCGCAATTGTTTGTTCTCACATAGTTGTCTAAATGCTGCCAACATCTCGTTGCCTGAATTAGGATTTACTAGTATGCCATTTTCTCCATGGCGGATAACATCCATTGCAGTACCAAAACAAGAGGCGATTACAGGCTTGCTAAAATAACCAGCTTCTAGGTGAGCAATACTAAAGCTTTCAATACTAGCAGCCTTGCGATCGAATAAAGTTAGCATAGCAAAAATGTCACAAGCTGCATAGTAGCCAGCTAACTTACTATTAGATATGTGTCCGGCAAAATGTACCCACCGATCTAAGCGCAAATGCTGCACCTGAGAGCGAAGTTTTTGCTCAAAAGGGCCTTGTCCACAAATTATATAGTGGACATCTAGCCCCAAAGTTAACAGTAGCGGTAAATTGTCAATTACTAAGTTGTTGCCTTGATGCTTGTGAAGTGTTCCGACAGAAAGGATTACTACAGAGGATTGAGGAATATTGTAGCTGTTTCGCACCTGCAAGCGTAAATGCTCTATACTTGTGGAATTTTTAATGTCAAATTTTTCCCTTCTGACTACCGGGTGAATGACATGGGTAGGAGTATTAAATTGAAAATGCTTGGTAACAAAATCACGGGTGAAACAACTGTGACAAATAATGCCTGCGGCACGTTTTAGAGTAAATGCAAACAGTGATCGTGCTATGGGGTTACGCAAAGCACGCAAAATTTCATTTTCGTTTAGATAGATAAAAAAGCGAATCGGTAAAAGATAACTCAAAACTAATAAACAAAGAAAATCACAACCCTGGATCCACTCTATATAGCGATAGTGATAACGAAAATAGAGCTTAATTGCTAGTAGAAAATTGCATACAAAATTGAACAAAGGTGTTAAAAAAATTCCCTTCAAACCATCATACCAAAATGTAGGGATTTGCCAGCGATATATGGGAAAGTCTTGTGCTCGATCAAATGCTCTATCACCTATACAATTAGCCGTAAGCACAATTACTTTTTCCCGTTCTTGAAGACAACGATTGTATATATATTCCTCACTCCCGCCCTCTGTTGGTAAAAAAGTACGAGACATGATTAAGATATCTGGAGATGCAACTGTATCTCTAATTGTTGCTACCCTTTGGTAAATCTGTTTCATTAGGTATTAGATAATTAAACTTCTAAATAGTAGGAAAGCCGGAATTATTCTTTTTTAAAGAAGACTTTAACACTACTTAATTAGTTAAATAACAAGAAAAATATTACATTTATTCTAATAGTCAAGTATCAATATAATTTACTTATACTAATAATTAATAAAAAAGTATTTCCTATTTTCTAGCTTTAGCAACTTTGTTTTTGGGAAAATTGACATAGTAATTTTTATCTTTCATTCTAATTTGTAAATTTATATTTTAATTCACATACAGCGATGTCAATTAAAAACTTGGATAGCCATAGATAACTTAGTTCAAAAAACTAGATATTTTATTTATTGACTATCAAAAGTCAAAATTCCAAATAGGTTTATTAAAGTCAATAAAGTACAATTTGGTTCTAATTGCGAGACTTTTTATAATTTATCTTCAAAAATTACACATTTATTAAATTGTAAATAATTATACATAATTTTTTGATATTTATATATATTTTTTTGCATTCATTTTAGTTTCTTAATATTATTTAACTAACAATTTTGAAGAATTAGTATTTGAGTGCTGTCATAGTAATTTATATAGCAGGAACTACAAAGTAATTTTATATTTGAGTAATTTTGAATTATGAAATAATTTGTATAAAATACAAAAATTGTAATTGTGCTAAATCATTTAAATTTGATAACTAAAAATATAGCAATACTAGTTATTTTTCTAACTCCACTAAATTTTGTAAAATAATAATTGTAGAATCCCGCTTTAGTAAATAGCTGCATACTAACCTCATACAGCTTTAAGAGAGAATAACCGGAAAAGTTTTTATTAGGTATTCTTTTTAGTCATAAACACAATAGCTGAATCAAAACAAAATGTCTTGCCAAAATGGCAACTTTATTGGGGATTAGGGATTGGTGACTGGGTGTTGGGAGAAGAGGAAGAGATGGGAGATGGGGGAGAATTTATTCTTACCGATCTCTACTCCCTCAGCTCCTTGTCTCCCCTGCCCCTTGTCCTCTTCAAGCGTCCCCTTTTAGAACAAAAAAAATACAAGTACGGTTATTGCGATCGGAATACCCTCTAAAGATAGCTGTTGATATCGGGTTGGAAACGGTACATTGAAGATGTAGCCTGTGATGAGAGCTACTACTAATGGAAACTCGCTCCGGGCCATGGACTGGCGTCACTGACTAAACAAAAACATCCTACCCTAGTGAGAAAATCATAACCAAATACCGTTTTTCAAGCAATGTGTTATGCGTAAAAAACTACAACAAGCCATCAAACCGCTTTTAAAATCCCTATTTGTTCTGGTCGCAGTGTTCGCATTGGTGATAAGTCAAGCCGATGGAGCACTAGCAGCCCGTAGCGGAGGCAGGATTGGTGGTGGTTCCTTCAGAGCGCCCAGTAGCCGCCCCTACTCATCACCCCGGACTTACGCACCTCCTGGTGGAGGATACTATCCAGCGCCCTATCCTGTGTATCCAGGTGGTGGATGGGGATTTCCCTTTGTCGTGCCGATTTTTGGTGTCGGTGGCGGATTATTTAGCTTGCTAATTTTTCTGGCGATCGCTGGCTTTTTAGTCCAAACTTTCCGTCGTGCTACCAGTGGTGGCTATGAGGGTGGCTACGAAGAAGTTGGCTACAGCAATAATCCTCCTATTTCAATTGCGCGTTTGCAAGTGGGATTATTAGCTCAAGCTCGCGATTTACAACCCGAACTGAATCGCATTGCTGAAACTGCTGATACCAACTCTCCAGAAGGTAGAACTGAAGTATTACAAGAAGCCAGCCTGGCTTTACTTCGCCATCCAGAATACTGGGTATATGCAGGTGGTAGCACACAACAAGCACGTTTGAATGCAGCAGAAGGTGTATTTAACCGTTTAGCATTGGCTGAACGTAGCAAATTCACTGAGGAAACTTTATCTAACGTCAATAACCAGCTTAAAGCAGCTAATCCTAAAGGTGCTTTACCTTCTAGTGGTGAACTAGACAATCCAACCCGTTTGATTACCGAAGGGCCAGGAGAATACATTATAGTGACTTTACTGGCGGCGACTCTAGGTAAATTTGAAATTTCAGAAGTTAACAGTGCTGATGACTTGCGTCAAGCCTTACGTCAAATTGGTAGCATCCCCAGCGAAAAACTGTTGGCGATTGAACTGCTGTGGACTCCCCAAGCAGAAGGCGATGTCCTTACCACTGATGATATACTGGCGCAATACCCAGAGCTAAAACTGGTGTAGATTGAGGTGGAAAATTCCACTTATTAAGAAGAACCCCGACTTCTTAGAGAAGTCGGGGTTCTGTGTTTCAAGTTTATTTATATTTACTTACTCAGAAGAAATCATCTCAAATTCATTTAATTAATTATCATTCAAAACTCTCCGCGCCAGTCTCAATGATAAGTCTTTAAGTGAACTCGATATCATTCCTCTAAATCCAGTTGTTCAGTTTCTTGTTCCTCATAATCATAAGTAGTATTACTTATGATTGAGCTTAGTTCTTCTTCTTCCTCATCGTCATAATCGTAGTATTCTTCGGTACCACGTGGTATTAATCGACCTCTATTTCTCAACCATTCGAGAAATGATTCTTCATGCTTGAGAGGAATAACAGCTGCTCTCTGATTACGGGGTTCTTCGTGAAGAACTGGCTCAGACGGCTTCACCATATTTCCTCACCTCCACTAAGCTATACACTTAAATGCTATCGTTGCATATCAATTGTTAGGGACTGTCAATTGTAGTATTTGTTTCTGTTACTTTGGTAGTACATCAATAGACTGAGGTTTAGCAAAGGATAATCATTTTATTTATTAACTAAAAAGATTTTTTAATGCTCATCTTATCAAAAACTATTAAGATTTATTTGCCTTGTAGAGCGTATAATTATAATAACCACAGCTTTTTTGAATTGAGGCGATCGCTTCTACTATTGAGCTAACTTTAATATCAGGTGTAGTAATTAGCATCTCCCACAGATGAATCAGTGCTTGAGGAGCGCCTATTTTTCCTAAAGCCTCTGCTGCAATTTCACGCACAGCAAAGTCTTCGTGTTGACAAGCTTCAACTAATATATCCAATGACAACGGATTGGTTACTTGTGCTATGGCATAAAGAGAATCATAGTAAATATAGCTACCTTGTTCACCTTTGCAAGCTTGAACTAGAGCATCCACCGCTAAAGGAGTACCAATAGTTGCTAAGGCGCAGGCAGCCGCTTCGCTGATGCCTCCATAATTCAAAGCATTAATCAGAGCAGGTACAGCCACAACATCGCCGATATGTCCTAATGCATGGGCAGCGCGAATGCGAACACCATAGTCTTCATCTTCTAAAGCTTGAACCAACACATCCACTGCTTTTGGATCTCGAATTTGTCCTAAAGCACCAGCTGCTCCTCCACGCACTTCCGGCATTTCATCTTTTAAAGCCCGAATCAGTGCATCTACCGCTTTTGGGTTGGCAATTTTTCCTAACGACTCAGTAGCGTTTTCCCGAACTTCAAAATTCTCATCTTGCAACGCCCCAATCAAATTATCAATCACAGAGTCATCACCAATTTGTCCTAACTCAATAGCCGCAAAACTGCGAACATTAAAATCTTGATCCTGTAAAGCTTCGATCAGGGCATTGATTGACGAGGGATGGTAAATTTGTCCTAATGACTCAACAGCACAAACACGAACATCAGAGTCATCTGAGTTTAAAACCTGAATCAGCGCATCTACTGCCAATGGATCGCCAATATTTCCTAAAGCACAAACCGCACAAGCACGTACAATCGAATCTTCATCCCCTACAGCTTGAATTAGAGCATCTAACGCTTGTGGTGCGTTAATTTGCCCTAATTGAATCGCAGCAGATCGCCGCACACCAGAGCTTTGATCCAACAAACCCTCAATTAGAGCATCTACAGTTACACTATCGCTCGTCGGTTCTAAGACAGAAGTTTCTGCGGTGCAATGCTCACAGTTTTCTTTGTTTTGGGGATAGTCATCTTCATGAAATGCGATCGCCCTTTTATAACCTGTTATCCTCAACAGATAATTCCGACAAGTTTCAGGCACTTTTAGGCAAGCAACTAAACTCACTGTATGTTCTTTGAACTCTTGTTTCACCACTCCTGCTAGCTTTGCCCCCAAAATCAAATCTACTTCTAAAGCTAACCGAACAACTCGTGCCACCTGTACCTCATCATCTAGTTCCTGCAACATCTGCACTATGGGTTGTGTCCATTGCAGGTTATTTAAATAATCTTGTTTAAATTTTTGATCGCTGAGGTTGAGCACAACAGATGGCGAGTTGTGCAGCAACTCCAAAGGTGGCAACTTATCTTTGCTTTTACCCATGCCAATTTATGAACAGAAATGATTATTCTAAGCCAATAAAGGTAGGATAACTAGGGATTGGGAAATCAGAAATCCTAGTACCCAATTCAGTTGTTGTTTTTATGTCATTTTTTATCTTAATAGTGGCATTTGTTGGCTTTTAATGCAATGATCTAAATTAAGAGTAGAGTTGTGATCGCCTGCATTCAAAATTTCAAAGCTATCCCAATTCCTAATTGTTAACTCCTAGATGTGAAGCAATTAAAAATAGAGCGATCGTAATGACTTACTAGTTCTTTTTATGGTAGACAAGTGAGTATAATCACCACTCAAGTAACCAAGCAAAAATTACAAACGCCAAAGCACTAAAAGAAAAAATAATCTACAATCTTTGCCAAAGAGCGGCTATTTAGCAAATACCTCCACGCTAATTTGCAATTAAGCAAGAGCATGAATGCAAAAGTGACTAGGAGGAGACATCTTAAGTCAAATTCCTGAAAAACTTATTCATACAAGCAATAAATATCTAACAGTGAGGAGGCATTATGCAACTAACACTGCAAATAACCTTTCACAATATATCCCCCATCAACAAAAGTTGTCAAAGTTAACATATATTTACTTCTTCCTAAATTTGATTAATGATAATCCTTTCCCTGAGCAAACTTGAACAGTAACAATAAACGATTGCCAAAAGTGAATTAGAAAAATACTGTAACTCAAACTGTGATGAAGAAAACAAGTTAAGCATTTGCTTGTTCGTGTTGCACAATACAATCAAGACTTCACTTTTACCTTCTTAATTCTTTTTGCACTTGAAAAAACAAAAATAGTTCTGAGCGATCTACCTAAGCAAGGAGGTGAGAAATATGACGATAAAATTTCATGATCGCGCTGAAGCAGGCAAAATGTTAGCTAGAAGACTTGCAGCTTATGCCAACCGCCCGGATGTGCTAGTTGTAGCTTTGCCTCGCGGGGGCGTACCAGTAGCTTTTGAAGTAGCAGAGGCACTCCATGCTCCCTTAGATATTTGTATCGTTAGAAAACTTGGTGTACCTCATCACAAAGAACTAGCAATGGGTGCGATCGCAGCAGGTGGGATTCGGGTACTCAATTACGATGTGATTAGTTGGTTGGGAATCTCCAGTAAAACGATAGATGAAGTTGCAACCAAAGAATTGCGAGAATTACAACGTCGCGATCACGTCTATCGAGGAGAACGCCCACCATTAGATGTGCGTAATCGCATTGTAATTTTGCTCGATGACGGTATTGCTACGGGTTCAACTATACGTGCTGCTATTGCTATTTTGCGACAGCAGCATCCCCAAAGGATAGTTGTAGCAGTTCCTGTCGCACCTCTTGCTACCTGCCAAGAGTTGCAAACCGAAGTGGAAGAGATAGTGTGTTTATCAACACCAGAGCCATTGTATGCGATCGGTCTTTGGTATGAAAATTTCTCGCAAACAACTGATGAAGAAGTACGGGAACTGTTAGCAAGACAATTTGCAGCTAGCGATCGGCTTTCAAGCTTAATGGAACTGAGCTTTTAGCCGTTTCAACAGCCCTCACAACATCTAGACGCGCAATCGGGAGGGGAATACCAATGGATACAAAATCAATATGGGACGCACAAGAGGAAATAATTACAGTCAAGATTGACTCAGCTTACTTAGAAGCAGAACTAGTTGTCCCTGAAACTGCTGAGGGAATTGTCATGTTTGCTCATAGCGGTGGTAGCGGCAGATACAGCACCCGCAACCGCTATCTCTCCCACATACTGCGTCAGGCGGGGCTAGCAACTATTGCAATCAACTTGCTGACAAAAGAGGAAGAAGCGATCAATTTGCGAACCAAGCATTACCAGTGTGATACCAAACACTTAGCTATGCGTTTAATCAAAGCAACTAACTGGTTAGCTGAAAATCCTAACACCAGCAAACTTAAGGTTGGTTTCTTCGGTTATGGAACTGGCAGTGGTGCGGCATTGCTAGCAGCAGCAGAACATCCAATAGCAGTTGGGGCAATTGTCTCATATAGCGGTCAAACTGACTTGGTTTGTGAAGTCCTTTCCTGCGTGAAAACCCCCACACTGTTGATTGTAGGGAGTAATGACTTACCAGTCATAGCAATGAATGAAGATGCATTGGCATTAATTTCTGCCCCAAATAAACAACTGGAGATAATTCTAGGGGCAACTCACAACTTTAACGAGCCAGGAGCACTTCAAGAAGTAGGAAGGTTAGCAAGTCAGTGGTTTAAACATCACCTCACCACAGATCAGCAGCGAGACTTACACGTTCATGCGATGTCACTCGTTTAGTTCTAACCGATTCCCATTTAAAAGGAGCAATCAACCATGCCAGTGGATCATAACGGTGGTGGCGATCGCGATCGCCAAAGCAAAACACCACAACCTCGGCATATGGGCAGTAGTGTACTGCTGTGGTTATCATTACTGATGTTCTTAAATATGCTTCTGTGGGTACAACCTGCCCGTAATCACGTACCATACAGTGAATTTATCTCTCAGGTAGAAGCTGGTAAAGTTGCTCGCGCAGTCGTTGATACAAACCAAATTGAGTATGAACTGAAGCCAGAACCAACTACAAAACAATCCGACACGCAATCCAAACAGGTGTTTGTTACCACACCAATACCACTCGATTTAGAGTCGCAAAAGCTGCTCCGGGAGCATAATGTTGAGTTTGCCGCTCCGCCTCCTAGCCGCACTGGTTGGATCTCAACTTTATTTAGCTGGGTTTTGCCACCGTTAATTTTCTTTGCGATTTGGGGATGGTTGATGAACCGCAGTCAAATAGGAGGACAGGCAGCGCTGACAGTAGGTAAAAGCAAGGCTCGCATTTACTCAGAGGGCAATACAGGTGTGAAATTTGATGATGTTGCTGGTGTTGATGAAGCGAAAGCAGAACTGCAAGAAATTGTTGATTTTCTCAAAAATGCAGAAAAATATACCCGCTTAGGGGCAAAAATCCCTAAAGGAGTATTGTTGATTGGGCCTCCGGGAACAGGAAAAACCCTACTAGCAAAAGCCATTGCAGGCGAAGCAGTTGTTCCTTTCTTCAGTATTTCTGGTTCTGAGTTTATCGAACTGTTTGTAGGTATTGGTGCTGCACGGGTGCGAGATTTGTTTGAACAAGCAAAGCACCAAGCGCCTTGTATCGTTTTTATCGATGAACTTGATGCCTTAGGTAAATCCCGTGCTAATGTGGGGCCGCACTTAAGTGGTAATGATGAGCGGGAGCAAACTCTCAATCAACTACTTTCGGAGATGGATGGTTTCGATTCCAACACAGGCGTGATTATCCTGGCTGCTACCAACCGTCCAGAGGTTTTAGATCCAGCATTGCGTCGTCCTGGTAGATTCGACCGTCAGGTTGTGGTAGATCGTCCAGATAAAATTGGTCGAGAAGCGATTCTCAAAATTCACGCCAAAAACGTGAAGTTAGCAACTGATGTGGATTTGTCAAAATTAGCGGCTCGGACTCCAGGGTTTGCAGGTGCAGATTTGGCGAATCTCGTCAATGAAGCAGCATTACTGGCAGCTCGCCGCAACCATCAGACTGTGGCAATGGCTGATTTTCAAGAAGCGATTGAGCGAGTTTTGACGGGGTTGGAGAAAAAATCCCGCATTCTCAATGACAATGAGAAAAAAACTGTTGCCTATCATGAAGTTGGACACGCACTGATTGGAACGCTGGCGCCTGGAGGTGGCAGCGTGGAAAAAATTTCTGTTGTGCCTCGTGGTGTCGGTGCTTTGGGTTATACGCTGCAATTACCAGAGGAAGACCGTTTTTTGATGACAGAAGATGAAATTCGTGGGCGGATTGTAACGTTATTGGGTGGACGTGCGGCAGAGGAGTTGATTCTTAATAAAGTTTCTACTGGTGCTAGTGATGATATTCAAAAAGCAACCGATTTAGCAGAGCGGTTTGTCACGCTTTATGGTATGAGTAATACTCTTGGCCCTATTGCTTTCGAGCAAATTAAACAAGAGTTTTTAGAAGGGTTTACCAATCCTCGGCGCACAGTTAGCCAGAAGATTGCCGAGCAAATTGACCAAGAAGTCAAAGAAATTGTCGATAGAGCACACTATATTGCCCTAAAAATTTTAGACAAGAATCGGGGATTGTTGGAAGAAACAGCCCAAATCCTTTTACAAAAAGAAGTTCTGGAGGGAGAAGAGTTGCGATCGCGACTCCGGTGTGTCCAATCTCCACCAGAAATGGATGAATGGCTGCGTACAGGCAAAATCCCCAGACCACTTACCCATGCCAATAACTTGGAATGGTACTCAAACGACCGGACTGGAAAAAATTAGCAAGTATATCTTACAGGAGAAGTGTATTTGCTAGCTATGGCACTTAGTTTTACGAATTGATTGGATTTTGTTAGTTATCAATTAATTTTTGAAATTTTTTATTTTTTATTACTTAAAGGGAGACTGAGCTTATATGAATAAGACATCAGAATGGAAAGCTCAACAGAACCTGGTTTTAATTACAACAGGCTCGGTCAAGCTAGAGGGTAATCTAGTCATTCCTGAAAATGCTCAAGGGATTGTATTATTTGCTCACGGTAGTGGTAGCAGTCGGCACAGTCCTCGTAATCAATATGTTGCTGATGTACTGCAAACTTACGGTTTAGCTACTTTGTTAATTGACTTACTGACAGCCCAAGAAGAAGCGGTGGATTTACGGACACGACATCTGCGCTTCGATATTGGTCTTTTGGCATCGCGGTTAGTTGATACGACAGATTGGCTTGCCCAAAACCCAGACACAACTAATCTTGGGGTGGGTTACTTTGGAGCCAGTACTGGGGCTGCTGCTGCATTGCTAGCGGCAACAGAACGTCCGCAAGCCGTAAGAGCAATAGTCTCTCGTGGTGGACGCCCGGATTTGGCTGGTTCGGCATTAGGTCGTGTCAAAGCACCAACACTCCTGATTGTTGGCGGGTACGATACTCCAGTGATTCGCATGAATCAGGATGCACTGGCATTACTGCGTGTTGACAAAGAACTGGAGATTGTTCCTGGTGCAACTCACCTATTTGAAGAACCAGGAACATTAGAGGAAGTAGCGCGATTGGCGACTGGGTGGTTTAAGCGGTATCTCTCAAGTGATAAGGCAGAGGGCAGAGGGCAGGAGGCAGTAGACGCGTAGCGGCTTCCGTAGGTAGGAAAGAGGATTTAACTTGTTTAGCCATTAGCGATTAGCCATTAGCTACTAAATTTTTCTAGGATTGCTATGGATTTCTATGAAAGAGTTAGTCAACCTAGCATTTATTGGTGATGTTATGCTCGGTCGAGGAGTCAACGAAGAAATTCCTTGGCGATCGCCTGATGATTTCTGGGGTAATGTCCTGCCGATTTTACAGAAAGCAGATGCTGTGATTGCCAATCTGGAATGCGCTATTACCGAGCACCCTCAACAATGGAGCAAAACGCCAAAAGCCTTCTACTTTCGTGCCGATCCCGCCGCAGTAGATGTGCTTCGTGCTGGCAATATTCGTTTTGTCAGTCTTGCCAACAATCATACGCTAGATTTTGAAGAACAAGGGTTACTCGATACGTTGCACTATTTAGATGCTGCCGGAATTCATCATGCTGGGGCGGGTAGAAATATCAAAGAGGCAACAACTCCAGCCGTCATTAATGTTGGCGGATTCAAAGTAGGTATTATTGCAATTACAGATAACGAGCCTGAATTTGCAGCAACAAGCGATCGCCCTGGCACTAACTATCTGCCAATCCGCTCTGACTCTAAAACCTTAGCACTGATTGAATCTTGGATAGTGCAGTTACGGCGCTCAGGCGCTGGACTGGTAATCGTTTCTGCTCATTGGGGACCAAATATGGTCACTTCCCCACCACCCCACTTTCGCCGCTTTGCCCACGCAGTTATAGATTGCGGCGTAGATATTTTTCACGGTCATTCTGCCCATTTATTCCAGGGTATAGAAAACTATAAGTATGGTTTAATTCTTTATGACACAGGCGATTTTCTGGATGATTATGCAGTAGATCCGCTCCTACGTAATGACTGGTCATTTGTATTTCTTGTAGAAGTGGATAGTAAAGGTTTGCGTAGGTTGCGTTTAATACCAGTTCGTCTGCGCTATGCACGAGTTGACCTTGCTAAAGGAGATGAATTTGAAGCTATCTGCAAACGGATGCAATTTTTATGTGCAGCATTTAATACTGTATGCGTTTTAAAATCACCTGAAGGATTGGAAGTTAACTGAAGGCTGAAGTATGAAGTATGAAAAAGAACTTAGAAGTCAGGAGTCAGAATTTAGAAGATTCCGACTCCTGACTTCTGACTACTGTTTCCTTCATCCTTCCCTCTGCCAATTACGGAAGAATAAAACCACTCCAGACACAGAGAACACGGGGAAAACAGTTAGAGAGTGATTTTTGTAAGTCCTGAATTTGAGAATCAATATCTTTTATTCGATAGTAATAAGCAATAAAGGTATCGCCCATATCAATTAGCAGTAAGCTGTTTTATCTAGGGCGTTTTTCACAATCTACTATGGCAACGATTAACGACAACTACTTGAAGCTCAAAGCAGGTTACCTGTTTCCCGAAATTGCGCGACGAGTTAATGCCTTTGCTGAGGCGAATCCAGATGCCAAAATCATCCGCTTGGGAATTGGTGATGTCACCGAACCACTACCAGAAGCTTGCCGCACAGCGATGATTAAAGCTGTGGAAGAAATGGGCGATCGCGCTACTTTTAAAGGCTACGGCCCAGAGCAAGGTTATGCTTGGTTGCGGGAGAAAATCGCCAAATACGACTTCCAAGCACGGGGATGCGAAATTGATGCTTCGGAAATCTTTGTATCTGATGGTTCTAAATGCGACACTGGCAATATTCTAGAAATCTTTGGTCACGATAACACCATTGCCGTTACAGACCCGGTTTATCCTGTATATGTAGACACTAATGTTATGACGGGAAATACTGGGAAAGCCAACGATAAAGGCGAATTTGAGGGCTTAGTTTATCTGCCAATTACAGCAGAAAATAACTTCACCTCGACAATTCCCTCGCAGAAAGTCGATTTAATTTACTTGTGTTTCCCCAATAACCCCACTGGTGCAACCGCCACCAAAGAACACCTCAAAGCATGGGTAGACTATGCTAGAGCTAATAACTCAATTATTTTCTTTGATGCAGCTTACGAAGCCTTTATTACCGATCCATCGATTCCACACTCTATCTACGAAATAGAAGGAGCAAGAGAGTGTGCGATCGAGTTTCGTTCTTTCTCTAAAAATGCCGGATTTACCGGAACTCGCTGCGCCTTAACGGTTGTACCTAAGAACCTCACAGCCAAAGCCGCTGATGGTTCCGATGTCGAGTTGTGGAAACTTTGGAATCGCCGCCAATCTACTAAATTCAATGGCGTGTCCTACATTGTGCAACGCGGGGCTGAAGCAGTTTATTCTGAAGCAGGACAGGCGCAAACCCAGGCATTAGTTAGCTTTTATCTGGAAAACGCCAAAATTATCCGTGAGCAACTAACAGCAGCCGGATTAGCTGTATATGGTGGTGTAAATGCTCCTTACGTTTGGGTGAAAACACCTAATAGTCTTTCTAGCTGGGATTTCTTTGATAAATTGCTGCATACTTGCAATGTTGTAGGTACACCTGGTTCAGGCTTTGGGGCTGCGGGTGAAGGCTACTTCCGCATTTCCGCATTTAACAGCCGGGAGAATGTCGAAGAGGCAATGAAACGCATTACCGAGAAGTTTAAGGTGTAGAGTCAAAGTTGCGGTGGGCAATGCCCACCGGGCTTGGCAGTTGCCAGAGAAAACAACCTTTGTGAAAACTTATCTTTTACAACTGCTCCATTTTCACACCCGGCACTTCCAACATCACCGTTGTCACTGGCACAAGTCGCCCTACAGTAGTGTAATAGCTATTCCCCACTGGTGTTATCGTCGAACGTTCCTGAAAACGGCGCATGGTAATCAAAAACCACTCCCGCGTCTTTGGCATCGGTAATTGGTACAGTTGACAAGTATTGACGAAGTAGTAAAAGATAAACTGCGCTTCTGTGTACATGAAGCAACCGGGGTTTCCCTTCTCTAGATTGCTGTGGGTTTCAAAGAAAAAGTTTCGAGTTTTGTTCCACCGATCGCCCTTTACTTCAATCAGGATATCGCCAGTTCTCGTTGTCCAAACCAAGTCAACATCTCTGCGCTGGTAATCTGGGTCATGCTCTACATTTGTAACATTGATAGTTTCCGGCTTACCCCACAACCATGCTTCAATGTCACAAGCGGCTTGCTTGGCTACTTGCACTGTATCATCCATGCTGTAGCTGTAAGTCATAACTCTACTTCTACTATTACAATTATTGGTACAAATGTATTGTTGTTTGGTATACACTAAACTCTGGTTTTATACTAATTGTCTGTAAATAGAAAGATGCTTCCAGTCAAAAACAAGAAGCATCCTACTACATGAGTGTTTTGACTTCGGCGATTTCACCAGTACAGTACAATTGTACTACAGAAGAACAAAGTGTAAACAGGGGAATCTGGACAACTCGCAATAATTTTAGTACATATATACTAAATGTATGATAAAAAATTGCCTTTGTTATCAAGCATTTAACAAGTAAGTGCTATGCCCAAACGCCTTCTAGTGGTTGAATCTCCTGGTAAAGTCAAAAAACTCAGTCAAATCCTTGGTTCTGATTGGATTGTTCGTGCTAGTTGCGGACACATTCGAGAACTCAGCGATGAAGGTGAGGATTCGCTGGGGTTCATCATGGAGGGCAGTAGTGTGCGATGCAATTATATACCTCGTGATCAACGCTCGAAAGAAACTATCCAGCAACTAAAAGCTGCGGTTAAGCAAGTTGATGAAGTTGTCTTAGCAACCGATCCAGATCGGGAGGGAGAAACTATTGCTTGGCATCTGAAGGAAGTACTGGGATTGAGGGAACCAAAACGAGTTGTCTATTCTGAAATTACAGCATCGGCGGTTCGAGGAGCGATCGCCAATCCCAGGAAGCTTGACTTTAACTTAATCGGCGCGGGATTATGCCGAGATTGTCTGGATAAGTTAGTAGGTTACAAAGGAAGTCCATTAGTTTGGGCGTTAAACAATGGTGCTAAAAGTGTCGGCAGAGTCCAAAGCGCCACCTTACACCTGATTTGCCAACGGGAGAGGGAAATTCAAACTTTTGTCCCTCAAGACTACTGGAGTGTTTGGGTAGATTATGCCGAGGGGTTCCGGGCTTTTTACAAAGGTACGGCGAATTCTCCACAAGAAGCACCAGAACAAGAAACAGAAACCCATGATGATGCAGCTGCAAACAACACAGAAACACCAGAGTCTAAGCGTGTGCTTTCGGAAGCAGAGGCAACCAGGTTAGTTGAAGAAGCACGGCGCTATCCTCATCAAATTATTCAGATTGAAGGAAAAACTGTTCATCGCCAACCACCTCCACCCTTCACGACTTCCACTCTCCAGCAAGCTGCTGGTTCAAAGCTCAAATTCACTCCAGACAAAACTATGCTTCTCGCCCAAAAGCTGTATGAGGCAGGGTTAATTACATATATGCGCACAGACTCAGTCATGTTGAGTCCTGAGTTTGTCAAGAGTGCGCGGCAGTGGTTGGAACAAAACGATCCGCAGAACGTACCGCAAAAACTTGCCAAGCACCGCAGTGCTAAAACTGCTCAAGAAGCCCATGAGGCGATCCGCCCCACAGATGTTTTTCGTCCCTCAGCCCAATTGCGGCAAGAATTGCCTGCTGATGAATTCAATTTGTACGTCATGATTTGGAAACGAGCGATCGCCTCTCAATGCTGCTCTGCCCGGCTGCGTAAAACTCAAGTTATCGCTCAATCTGGACAGCTATTATGGCAAGCGAGAGGTCAAGTAGTAGAATTCTACGGTTATGCTCGCTACTGGAACAACCTCAGTAAGGATACAGTTTTACCACTATTGCAGCAGGGACAAGCCTTAACCCTGGAAAATGCAGCCCATGAGAAAAAACAGACACAACCCCCACCCCGTTACAGTGAGCCGAAACTAGTGCAACTCATGGAGCGCAAAGGAATAGGGCGTCCCAGTACCTATGCTCCAACTGTTGCAACCCTCAAGAAGCGGGGTTACGTGCAGTTAACAAAAGACAATTTACAGCCAACGGATTTGGGATTAGAAGTCGATGCTTTTTTACAGAAGGCATTGCCAGATCTGCTGGAGGCAGAATTCACAGCCAAGATGGAAGATGCCCTCGATGCGATCGCTCTTGGAAAACAGGGGTGGCAGCACTACTTAACAACCTGGAATCAGAATTACTTTGCACCAGCTTTAACAAAAGCAAAAACCGTGGTTTTCACATCAGATACAGCTAAAGCTTCTCCAGTGGAACGCAAATATGAAACTTCTAGAACTCGCTGCCCTCATTGCAACAACTTTCTAGCCAAAATTAAGAGTACTAAAGTTAAAAAGAAATACTTCCTCAAATGTGTCAGTGGGTGTGAAAATACCGTCCTATTTTGGAACGAACTCAACAAAAAGTGGGAACTACCTCGAAACAAAGAAAGCAGAGATAAAAATCCGCAAACACCTCCAGTGAAGCTAACTTCATATCCCTGCCCAGTGTGTAAAAAGCCTTTAGAAGAGTACAGTTACGTCAAAGAGGGACAGAACAAGACAATGCTACGGTGTTCTGCTCAAGAGTCCCGTCAGGATAAAAAACATAAGGATGTGGCTTACTTTAGTACGCAAAAAGGCTGGTGGAGTCCTAAGTTTGGTGAATTAGATTGTTAACTTTAATAAAGCTTTTAAACCTATCAAGAGCCTGTGAGAGTGATTGCCCTCGCAAGCCCCGTCCGGAAAAGCATCCGATGCAAGCCATTGTTATGTGAATTCAGACTACTCAAAGACATCTGCTTTGCAGGCTTCCTCAATTGCTCGCCCAATAGTCAGCAAGAACTGCATTGATCGTGCGTCGGGCGTTGCTGACTCCCACAGGGTTGGTGTTCAAGTAGTATGGGATGAAGATTACCGCTTGGGACAGTGCGTGGCCACGACCTCGCGCCCACGTCGCGTCATCGATCCCTAGTGCTACGCGGAACACGTCCCGGCTCTCACCTGAGAACAATCCCCATGCGATCATCAAGTCGCAGGCGGGATCTCCCACACCCAGACCTCCAAAGTCGATTACGGCACTTAAGCGTCCTCCTTCGACCAGCAGGTTTCCAGGTAGCAAGTCTCCGTGAAACCAGACAGGTGCGCGATCCCATTCGGGTGCCTGAAGGGCGTCTTCCCACACTATAATTGCTGCATCGGTATCGATCATGCCATCTAGGGCTGCGATCGCCTCGCGGGTGTACGTGTCTCGCATCGCTAGAGGAATGCCGCGCAAGTTATTGTCCACAGCGAGCGGTCCGCCTGTGGTATCGATCCTTTGCAGATCTGCGATGAATTGCGCCAGATCAGTTGCCGCCTGGCGTGGATTGGCAATGCACTCCATCGTCGCGCTCTCACCTTCGAGCCACCGATAGACTGACCACTGCCAGGGGTAGCCCTCACTAGGTTCGCCCTTCGCGAGCGGAATGGGGATAGTAAGCGGTAGGAAAGAGGCAAGTCTCGGCAACCAATGGTGCTCCTTCTCCACCTGAGCGATAGCCCAATGGATACGGGGTAGCCGCACAGCCATATCATTACCGAGACGATAGACCGCATTGTCTGTGCCAGCGGACTGAACTGGCTCGATGGGAAGGTCGGCCCATTGCGGGAACTGGGATGCGAGCAATCGGCTCACGAGTGATGTGTTGGTGTCTACTTCGTCAACATGCATTTTGCCAGAAGTCATAGGCACCTTTAATCATCTTCCAAAATGGCGGACGGATATACTTACAATATCAGGACTTACGTACGAGTTATGGAATAATGAACCGCAGAGAACGCAAAGACAACAGAGTCAAGAGGATTTTAGAGAGATTTTGCGTAAGTCCTAGATATTTGAGATTTTCAATCTACTTCAATCAGTTGCCACCACAAAGATTTTGACAAAAATTCTTCTATTTTTTCTCTGGCAAATTTCTGGGCGGGACTTCTCGCCCTTGGTAAAACTGTCGCTCCAACTTGCCCAAACCAAACCAAATCAATGCACCACTAACAACAGCCAAGCTGGAAATGGTAGCAGTGATGATAGATACCTGACCCTGAATCAACACCAATAGGGGAAGTAGCCCCCAAACCAATGCTGCCACTACAGCTACTCCCATCCTCAACCGTTGCAAGTTGATCAAGGCAGTACGGCAACTGCTGCATTTTTTCGTGTGGGAATGATACCTGTCTAGTAGAGCTTCTTTAGGCAGTGGCGGTGGAAGAATCTTTCCTGGGAAGGGTTCAGCATGATATTGTTTCACCCAGGAACGCAATTGAAATACGAAAAGGTCGGCTTTGGTCGGCAAATAAAACGCCTTAGTAAAGTTGGCACTGCCGCCTCGTTGTTCGAGATACCGTTGTTGGTAATGCAGAAAAATCTGATCGTCTTCCAGGACGTTATTTTGTCCAATGTGTGAGTACCAGCGCGGAGTCAGCTTGAGAAATAGTCCCGGCAATTTGGAGGAGAACTTGAAGGGAAAGCGGGCAAATAACCGACATTCTCCCTTACGAATCGGAGTTGCGTAGACCACTGTCAAAGTTCTGCCAAACTGCTTGGAGGTGAGGTCGTGCCACATCAGTCCAGGAGCAATGAAGGTAGTATCCTGACGCCCTAGAGTTCCTTTGCGAGGCCCTTCTGCCCAAGTCCCTTTAAACCCCCACTTCCCTGATTCTACGACTTCCAATTCAACAGCAGACACGTTAGCCCGATTGCCAACGGTGCGGTGGTGCGTGTAAGGGACATGGCTGGGATCGAGAACGTTTTCCATCAACGTCAGGGCATCATAGGGCAAGTCTCGAAAGGTATTGAGGCAAATCCAGCCTTCAGGATCTTCTTCGAGGGGTTCGACGATCGGAACTTTAGTTTTAGACGCATTCTCTGCTCGACCAGGATAAACGAACAACAGCCCTTGACGAACAGTGGTGGGCATAGAAGTCACGCAGGCACGCCCAGAAACTTCTGCTTTTGTTCCTTCCGCTTGTTGGGGGATACGTTCACACCGACCGGTTCCTGAAAAAGACCAGCCATGATAAGGACATTCTAGCTGTCCTAACTCGTTAATTCTGCCTTCTGAAAGCGGCGCTAAACGGTGTGGGCATTGGTCTACAAATGCTCGCCACGTCTGTTCATTTTTGTCCCACCACAAAACAATGTCCTGCTCTAGCAAGGTGAAGCGAGTTAGCTGAGATTTGTCTAGGTCTTCAACGTAAGCGACAGGATACCAAACTTCTTGCCACTCAAAGCGGTCTGGATCGAGTCCACCCGCAGGAAACTCTTGTGGTGCTATGGTTTGGGATGTGAGTGCTTGTTGAGAATCCTGTTGAGATAAAACGCTGTTGAACATGGTGGGAGGTGTAAAAAATCTTTTTATTTTCCTATCCACAAAAAATGTAACAATTTTTGAACGGTACTGGTGAGTCGCATTCAATCTTAGAAATGGTCTAAAGTAACATCAGTTGAAGTAAAAAACCGATGGCGCTATGGCAGTAGATACGGGAAAATATACAGCGGCTAAAACAGCTTTGCGTCAGGCGCTTGCTGCTTGTGGTGGCAGCACCAAGGACAAAGCCGTAATTGACGCGATTGAGAATCTCCAGCCTCTCAACCCGACGAAAGCACCAGCCTATAGTGGCACCCTACTGGATAGTAATTGGTTGTTGATTAGCGCACCAAATTTTCCAGGAGGGGAACAACTTGAAGATGGAAAGTTTGCCTATACCCTCGGTCGGCTCGCCTTCAATATGTTTCAACCGACAGGATTAAAATTGGTCATTGACCGAGTTCTACAACCTGTCTTGTTATTGGAAGGAGAACAGCGCAGCCACGATATTGTTGTGGAATTTACGACAATTGACGAGTCTCTTCCCAAGTTGGCTGGAATTGTTCGCAATCAAGGCATCTGTTACCCGGTTAGCGATCGCCTGCTACAAGTAAAATTTACGGGAGGAACTCTAGCGCCGCAAAACTCAAATCAAATGAACGATTGGCAAGCGGTTTTTGGACAGCAGCAACCCTCACAAAAAAGTTGGCAAGAAAAATTCAAGTCCGCTTTATTCTGGCTTATGTTTGGTTTAGTTCCTCCACAAGCAATGAATCCAGAAACTGGAGAAGTTTGTTTCACCATGCAGCGATCGCCTAAAGGTCGTCTAGAAATTCTCTATCTTGATGATGAACTTCGGATTACTCGTGGGGAACGGGGAACATTCTTGGTATGTGAGCGGCAGTAATGTCGAGATTAGATGAGAGTCAGACAGTTAATCAGTCCTAAACCTGATGCAATCCCCTCCCACGTCAAGCCAGCATCATTTGAGAGAAAAATTTGCCCATCACGAGTTGCAAATCCTGCTATATTTCCTGAGGTAGCAATGCATCCCGTATTGATATTGTCTGAAAACCATTCTGGCAGTCCTTGCTCGCACTTCTCAAACGTTCCCATCTGGTCAAGCGATCGCCGATAGAGGGCTGCTTTACTACCATTTGGCCCCATCGAAACACTCATTAAAATGGTGTCTCCACTGAGGTTGATCGCCCGTGCATAGATTGCATGGAGGTTCTTTCGATCAAAGCTCCAATCGTCTCCTCCATCTTGGCTTATAGCTAGTCCTTGAGCCGTCGCTGCTAGAACCAAACCAGGGCGATCGGCAACGGTTCTGACTTCGTGGACATCGGCATGAATATCAAGGGTTGGTTGCCATGATTTTCCTTGATCACGAGAACGCAAGATTCCACCCACATGGATGTTCGCGTAGAGTTCACCCGATGTACCTTGTGCCAGCGATCGCACATCCGGCAATCCACCCCAAGGAGTATACCATTCGTCCCTTCCCTCTGCCTGCTCAAAGCTGTCGATAATTTGCATATTTCCTTCGACAACTCGCATCAAATGAGCTTCAGAGGTGCCAACTAAAACGGTGTCATCAACGGGTAAAAGGCAATGCAAACGTAGGTTTTCGCTCGAAGCGACTTTGCGCCATTCGCCGTTCAAGTTGCGCTGCCAAACTGAATTATGATTGGCGATCACCCATAATCCATCATTACTGGGAGCGATCGCGGTAATATCGAAGCCTTCAAGTTCAATTCGTTGCTCAGATTCAAGTACCCACAACCCTTTGGATGTTCCTGCCAGTACAGAAAGTTTGCGGCTCTGGGATTCGGAATTGCTAGAATCCAAGGTCGCTTGTTTTACGCTCTGTTGTGCAACTTCAACCATAATTAAACCTCCTAGCTCTTTGCGTTACCTTAGCCACGCAAAGCGTCAAAGAAATGACTGTCCTATCTCCAGTCTAGTAATTACTGCTAAAGAATAAGACTGTCTTAGGTAGGAGGGGCTTTGACTTTTCACTGATGATGAAACTGGCTTTTGTGAAGATGGCCAGCTAACTGTAAGGTATGAGAAGTGATCGCTTTTGTGGGATGATAAAGAAATCTCACTATTGCTTGTTTAAGGTTTGGGCAATCTCCAGCAAATACCGGAAGACAAGACTGCACTAGCAACAGCAGCAATCAGAATCACTTGGATAGCATCACTTAAATTAAAAGTCATTGTCGTTACCTCAATTTTCAATTTCTATAAATCACTTCCATCTCTTATGGCAATTCTCCAAATATAAAATTGTGATTTAGATCAAAAATCTATGTGATTCTCGTCTCATCATTGTCAAAAACCCCTCTAGTTGAGTGCGATCGCCCACAACACAAACTCTATAGTTGTACACGATCACAGAAGGGTATTACTGCACGTTAACCAGAAGAGCGTATGAGTATTGAACAATTGCTATTGGAAAAATGGCGATCGCTGCTCTTTCTTTCAGCTTGACGACACAAAGTACTGCGATCGGCGATCTAGAATGAGGCTGATACTCTAATTGCCTCACCGATCATCCTGTTGCTGTGATTTTCTGGCGTTTCTCTTTGGATTAACTCTCCCCGGCATTTATTGATGCCGAAGATTCAAACTAAATGGGTTAAAGGTCGTAAAAATAATTGATTTATTTATTTATCGTTCAATGCTTCACGAGTATAAGCTTGAGCATGTTGTCCCCAATAGCTTCGCAAGTCGCCGTACCGTCAGGATCTAAATCCATATTTTCTGCTTTTGCATAAGCCATGAAGAGTATATCAAGTCCTATCTCTGCTTTTTTAGCAATTTCAATTGCTTCTTCAGCAGTGACAGTTGATGAGTCACGACTTGCTAGGTCTTTCAAAGGCTCATAAACTTGTTGAATATTGCACACAGATAAAGGCGCGATGCTATAGTCACCATTTGGAAGGATTTTGAGGGTGCAGTTGGTCAATCTCCCAGGAACTAGGATTATTGGCAATATACTGACGAATTGTATTTAAAGCAATCTCATTATGTATGATTTGTTCGTAGTAATTTCGTTGCCATACAGATATTCCAGGAGTACAGCGGATTTGGTTGATACGACGGGCGGAAAATGTTTTGAATCCACGAATAATTTCTGGAATGCCATGATGTCGCTTGATTGTCGAATTCCCGGTAGGGGCGGGTTTTGCCGATAATATCTTGCTCAAGACCGATAAATTCTCTGTTAAACCCGCCCCTACAATGCGATCGCAATTTGCAAAATCTTCTCCCTCTTCATGTTCTGAATCATCAGTCAAAATCAAAATTCCATGCAAATGATTTGGCATGAATACAAAATCATCCAACAGCAATCGCGGGTGATATTTAGGTAAAATTCGCCAATACCACTGAGCGACTTTTCCTAAATTATTCAATTTCATCTGTTCATCTACAATTTCACCGAACAAACATTCTCTTTGAGAAGTACAAATAGTTATGAAATATGCTCCTGCTTGGGAGTAGTTGTATCCCTGAAGACGGATAGATCGGCGGTGATGTTTTTCAGGGTTATATTTCATGTAATTTTTTTAGCATTTCCATAATTAGATTGCCCAATTACCTTACAAAATCAACATCGATAATCGGATTCCTGGTAGAGGTGCGTTTAACAGGGAAATAATCAGTCTCAATCGAGATATTATCGGCAAAACCTGACCCTACTGTAGATATTACTGAACTCATCATGGCAGTTCTAGATGCAAAATCTTACCTAGACATTGCCTAATTCACTGATGAATTACTCTAAATTTTTCCAGCAACGCTACTTTTCTCAGGGAGTAGCTCTGTTGTTATTACTACTATTGTTAGCGCTAGGAGCAGTTCCAGGATACCTAACAGGACGCTGGCAATGGCAACAACCACTTCCTGTCACAAATCTTAAACAACTCAGACAGATACGCCAGACAGGATTAACTCTTCCTAATTGGCAAACGATTGAACAAGCTCAACAACAAATCGGCGAGCACAAATGGTCATCGCAGGTACTCCAGAAACAAGGTGCCAACACTCAAGTTTTGTTACTTTTATTACCCCAAAATGGCCCTAAAAACCAGCCTCAAGTAGAGTGGACAGACATTGACAGTTGGGGAAGGTTGCGTTGGGGACAGTGGAACCAAGCTCAAAATCGTTCTGTTAAGTTCACGCTCAAGCACCCCCAGGAAAATGCTTTAACTACTGAAACCAAGGTAACAGCTAGTTTCTTTCGCGCCGTTACAAGAGAGCAAACTTTTGCTGTTCTGCAATGGTACGCTTGGCGAAACGGTGGAGATTCATCTCCTTTGCAGTGGTTGTTAGCAGATCAAGTCGCACAATTGCAAAAGCAACGCGCTGCTTGGGTCGCTGTTAGTATTCTTATGCCGATGGAACCTTTGGGACAAATCGAAACAGTTTGGCCTGAGGTTAAGTCTATTGGTGAAACAGTACAAGCTGCCTTAATGGCTGGTTTTTTGTAAAAAAATTTACTATCTATTGATAGAAAAAATAATAGAGTTTTTGTATAAAAAATTTCATTATAAAACTAGCATTTAGTATATTTACAGGCTAAGATAGCATCTTCATAGCTCCCAGTTGTGATATGCGTTCATTCAGCGCCCTGTATTTTTTTAGTCTTCAGGTCAGCGTTTTCTTTGCAAACGCTGCTCAACCTGTTTTTGCCCAGCAGACAACTCCCACTCTGCCATCCCCAATCATAGCGCCAGTACAAATTCCTGCTCCCCCAACAAGCACTGAATTTGTACCTTCTGGTGCTAACAACGATCAAATCTCACCACAACTCAGTCGCTACATTTTAGGGCCGGGAGATTTAATTAATATCCAAGTTCAACGCCCTCCAGGTCAATATCGCTTGGGAGCAGGAGATGTAATTAGTGTTGTGGTGCAGCGTTTTCCAGATGTAAGCTTTCAAGCAGCCATTAACCCAGAGGGAAATATCATTGTTCCTCTTTTGGGAACGGTATCACTACAAAATTTAACTTTGGAACAAGCACAAGTCAAAACTTGCTCGTTACTAAATCGCTATCTGGTGGAGCCGATTGTCACTTTATCACTGATGTCACAACGGCCCGATCTAAATTTTTCGGTTGCAATTAATCCAGAGGGTAATGTTGTTTTGCCACAAGTTGGAGCCGTTTCCCTCAAAGGTTTAACTATGGCAGAAGCTCAAGAAAAAATCCGCTTGTTGCTCGATCGCATTGCAGTCGAGCCAGTTGTGAACATATCACTAGTATCACCACGACCAGTACAAATCACAATTAGCGGTGAAGTTTTCCGCCCTGGTATTTATCCTATGGGTTCGCCAATGCCTCGTGTTGCTGATGCTCTGCTTTTATCAGGTGGTTCTACCATGATGGCAGACTTACGACAAGTACAAGTGCGGCGACATTTAATAGATGGTTCTGTAGTCACACAAACTATTGATTTGTATACTCCTTTGCAAAATGGCGGTACAGTACCTAATTTGCGCTTGCAAGATGGAGATGCAATCATTGTGCCACGCCGCGAGCTCATTAACGATGATACTTATGACCGCAATTTAGTGGCTCGTTCGTCCTTAGCTCAACCGCAGATTAAAATTCGGGTATTAAATTATGCTGCCGGAGGTCTTGTTACACAAATGCTACCAAATGGTAGTAGTTTTGTTGATGCTTTAGCAGGACTTAATCCTGACACTGCCAACTTACGGGAAATTGCTCTAGTTCGTTTTGATCCAGAAAGAGGTAAAGCCATCACCCAAAGATTGAATGCGAAAAAAGCGCTTTCTGGAGATGCATCTCAAAACGTGCCACTTCAAGACAATGATGTCATCGTTGTTGGTCGTAATCTTGTCGGTAGAATTACTAACTTGGTATCTACTATTACCCGCCCTTTTTTTGATGTTCAGTCCTTTATCCGCTTTTTTGAAACTTTCGGTGGTGGTGGTAGCAAGTAAAGGAGAGATTGGAAGACGCGGGGAGTGGGAGAACAACCACTAACACTAGCCATTAGCCATTAGCCATTAACCATTAGCTATTAACTATTAACCAATGACTCCACCGATTGTTAAACGTTATTTGATTGCTTTCGAGAAGTACAAGTGGATTGGATTAACCAGTTTTGCTTTGGTTGTAGCTGGTTCAACGGTGGTGGCTATGCAGCCGGAACCACCTGCTAGTTATGTAGCAAATGGTGCTTTGACTTACACTAGTCCACCTGTTTTTTTCTCTGCAACTGGTAGTGAAATTCTCCAACAAGGGCAAGAACTTTCTCAAGAAGTTTTACTATCTGATCAAATTGTTGAAACTGTGGCAGCACAAATTAATGTCAAACCACAAAAAATTGGTTTGAATGTTGCTTTGAGTCTACCGAAAAAAAGCAAAACAGGAGAATTAGAATCTACAATAATTGAGCTGAAGTACAAGGATTCTGATAAAAAGCGCGCTCAAGAAACAGTGCAGTTATTGATGGAAACAATGGTTAAGTTGAGTGGTGAGATTAATACTGGAAGATTAAAAGCAATTATTAAAAAAATTAACGATCGCCTACCACCGACTAAACGAGAATTAGAGGTTGCTGAAAAGAGACTGGAACAGTACGATCGCATTCAAGGCCCAGCAATTCTAGCTGCTGAGAATGGTAGTTTATTAGCCGGAATTACTAGTAGCCAAAACCAGCAACGGCAAATTCAACTCACACTTGCTGGAATCGATGCCCAAATTCGTAGTTTACAAGCAAAGCTGGGATTAACTGTCAACCAAGCTTATGTTTCTTCTGCTTTGAGTGCCGATCCAATTATTGCTAGCTTGCGCTCGCAAATTTATCAAGTTGAAACTCAAATTGAGATTTACAGAAGAGATTTTCGTGCTCAACATCCAACAATGATTCAGTTGCGACGCCAAAAGGAAGCCTATGAAAAATTGTTACAACAACGTGCAAATGAGGTAGTCGGCGGAGGCGGTAGGGCTGCTCCTCTAGGTAGTACAACAGATATCCGTACTCAAATGAACTTAGATCCATCTCGACAGTTACTCGCAAACCAGTTAGTTACTTTGCAAACCCAACGCGAGACATTGCAGCAACAACTATCGTCGTTGATTAAGGAAGAAGCGCAATTGCGACAAGAATATTCTTTGATACCTAATAAGCAACTGGAGCGATCGCGTTTAGAACAAGAAGTATTACTCAAAAAAGCCGTTTATGACAAAATGCAAGCGAAGCTCAGTGATGCTCAAACAGCAGAAGCAGAAACCGTTAGTAGTCTCAGTATTGCTAGAGCGCCTATAGTTATTGCTAATGTCAAACCTCCAAAAAGTGTGTTCGCTACCCTTGCTATCGGTGGTTTCTTAGGATTAATAGTAGGTGGTGGAGTTATATTTTTATTAGGATCACTAGAAGACACATTCAAAACTAAAGAGGATATCCGCAATAGTCTCAAGCAACGGGAAGTTACTGTGTTGGGAGAGTTGCCTTTAATGGCTTTCCAGAATTTGTCGCCAGATGATCTGTCGGTAGTGCTTGCTTTAGATTCTCCCTATTTAGAGTTTTATGAAAAGTTCCGCAGTAATTTACGCCGTATTGGAGGGAAAAATTTAAAAGTTGTACTAATTGCCAGTACCAGCAGTTTTGAAGGGAAAACAGTGAGTGCATATAACTTGGGCATAGCTTCCGCTCGTGCTGGTAAACGTACTTTGATTGTAGAAACAGATTTGCGATCGCCTTCTCGTAGTCAATCCCTTAAAGTTACTCTTGATGCCGATGCCAATCTTGAACCCTTGCACTATTACGGCAGTTTGAGTGAATGTATCCACTTAGTTCCCAATGTAGAAAATTTATACATTGTTCCTAGCCCTGGCCCAGTACGTCAACCTGCTGCTGTTCTTGAGTCTAGCGAATTGCGACATTTAATCGCAGATGCTCGCGAACGTTATGATTTTGTAATCTTGGATACAAATCCTATCAATTTATCTAATGATGCTCTATTAATCCAACCTTACTGCGATGGCATAGTATTAGTAACGCGACCAAATCATACACAAGAAAATATTTTAGGTGAAACCATAGATGAATTAGTAGAATCTGAACTAAGGCTAGTGGGAGCTATTATCAATGGTGCCGATATCACAGTTCCTATAGCTCAACCTACGGTTTTAGTTGCTTTGTCTGGGGGAGAATTAGAAATTCAAGATCAACCACACGCTGAACTGTCGGCTAGAAGCAGGCAAAATTGAAGTAGTTATGTCATAAATTTGTAGTTAGAAAACATAGCTGCTTGACCACAATAGCGCTCATCTTCGTCTAGGACATTCCAAAGAATAACTTCTTCTATTTGGAAACGCTTACCAGTACTAGTGATGCGAATGGCAGGAAACTTACTGTATCCTCTGGTGACTGTATCAGTTAATCGGCGACCGCGCTCCTGTTGTAACATTTGTTGAGCTGTTCTCCGTGAGGGCATACGGGTAAATTCCTCCCACGATAGTTCCCATAGTTCCAAAGCCTTGCAATTACCATAGTTTAAAATCGGATCTGCTTGTGTATCATGAGAGGCTAAGACAAAAGGCGCTTGGAATAATGCTTGGGCTATTTTTTCTGGTGAGCCATTAACATCTAATAAAGAATATCCCAACCAATAGTGAAAACTTTTGAGTAAACGCTGACTATGGTAAATCACAGCTTCTTGTTGCCAAGGAAATAGAATGTTACTGGTCATTTAATTTTAGATTGTGGATTGACTCCACAGATAAATACCTAGACAGAATTAATTACACAAATTACACACATTTTTTCCCCAATCATATTAAGAGTTTCCTGTTCCCTACCTCCACTCATAAATTTAATTTTGCCCAACTACTTCAATCTGGGGTTTTATCTGTTGTTAATATTTATAGGTAAAAAGTAATGAACCAAACTATATTTCATCTTGCCTTTCCAGTTACAGACATTGCCCAAGCAAAAGCATACTATGTTCAAGGATTAGGCTGTATTCCCGGTCGAGAAAATCGCCATGCTTTAATCCTCAACCTTTACGGTCATCAACTAGTGGCTCACGTTACAAAGGAAAACCTGACATCTCAACGCGGTATCTATCCTAGACATTTTGGATTAATTTTTACCTCAAAAGCGGACTGGGAATATTTACTGACCAGAGCACAAGAGCGACAATTATTGTTTAGAGAAGAACCTAAGCATCGTTATGTCGATACTCCACTAGAACATCGCACTTTCTTTTTAGAAGATCCGTTCTACAATCTGATGGAGTTCAAGTATTACCGTTACTCTGAGGCGATTTTCGGAAGTGCGGAGTATGTTCAAATTGGCGATCCTCACTAATATGTTGAACAGGTTCTGCCAAGGCATCGGCTACAGCCGCCAGACATCTAGTATCTGTGATCATCCAACCATGAACTAATGCTGGTATTATCACTTCTCGACCCAAAGGCATTTGTGAACTATTGGCTGGGACAATCATCAAATCATAAGGTGTCCACATAGAGGTGAAATTCAGCTGCTTAAGCATGAGAACATCCCGATTCAAATCTTGTAGAAAAGCACTATCTGGACGCATTTGTACACAGCCTACACCTTGATGGCTATAAGCAATCCAAGTGCCACGATGCGGTGCGGAAATAGTGATAAACCTTTGTACACGGCTAATTCCTCCCAGCCGCTGCACATAGTAACGGCTCACAATTCCACCCATACTAAAGCCCACTAAATCAAGTGGTTGCTCTCGTGGAAAATTACACTCTACGTAGTTGGCAATTTGTTGGGCTAGTTTATCAAGACTCTCATTACCATTATTGGGTGTAAGGTCGAAGTCGTAAACAACCCAGCCCCTTTGTGTCAGGTACGGTACCATTCTTTCAAAAACTCGACCTGTATCAAAAATGCCATGTACCAATAACACCGGATTGCGCTGAGAAGTCTGTTTCTTCATGTGTAAAGTTTAAATAAGTATTAATACAATCTGGGAAAAATCTAACTAAGTATTATTGGTATCTACAATATCGACTATGACACTAACTCTACTGGTTACACTCTCAGCCAGACCCTCTCTAATATACGTTTACTGAAAGTTAATGTTAACTTTTGTTAAACAAGCTTTGAGAATATTGCTCTTAGATCCAGAAAAATTTAATAATTAATTGTGAGTATTAACAATATTCCAAGCATTTAAGATCAAATAGTTGATAGTATTTGCTGTTTGCAGTGACAAGACAAGATTTGTTTGTCATTCATAAGCTTGCGACTGAAAACTAAATTGCATGGCGCAAACAAGGGATATGCGAACAGTATCTTGAATAGATGTAAGAAATTTCCCTAATTTTTAATCAATTTACTCGAATTTCAGGTATAAAAGACAGGAGCAATAGTAATGTTCGGTTTTATCAAAAACTTAATCACTGGGATTATGAAATTTATTACTGGGCTTCTCCCTGGCAAGAAAAAAAACAATGGTTACTATCTCGAATTAAAAGAAGAGGCTGAGACTGCTGTTGAGAAAGTTTCTGATGCAGCAAAGGCAGCTACTGAGAAAGTTTCTGATGCAGCAAAGGCGGCTGCTGAGAAAGTAACCGATACGGCAAAAACGGCTGCTGAGAAAGTGACTGCTACCACTAAAGCTGATGCAGAAAAAGCTGTTGCTTCTAAAAGCGCTACCACGACTAAAGCTGATGCAGAAAAAGCTGTTGCTTCTAAAGGTGCAGCTACAGCCAACGGTAAAAAACCAGCACAACCAGCTGCTGCTGCACCAGAGGCAAAAAATGGGGCAAAATCTTCTGCTCAACCAGCCAAAGCCAAAGTGGAGTTAGTGCAAACTGCTGAGGGCGTCACAGTACAGCCTAAGTCTGAAAAAGCTTCGGCAGAAGCTGCCAAGGTAATTAAGTCACAGCCAAAAGAAACTACCTTTGCACCAAAATATTTAATACCTAACAGTACTAATGGTCGTCGGCGTCCAGGAGCAAATATGAGTTCTTTCCTGGAGATGGCGCGTCAGGTAAAAACTCCCAATCCCAATAAGTAAGTTTAACAAATAGTTTGATCACAACAGAATAATGAGTGGGTTAATTTAATCTATTACTCTGCTAATTATTTGGTGATTGTAGAGACGCAAGTTTTTGTGTCTCTACATTTTTTTGTGTTGAGAAAGAGAAATTGCCATAGCAGTAATCAATTCAAATTTGTAATACCAATTCTCTAAAATTTTGCTACACATCAATCCCCGCGTCATTATCTTTAACCGCTTTTTGGAGAATTAGTATGAGTGGTTGTGAAAAATAAAGATGAAAACTGGAGGCTCTGGCTCATGAACAGGAGGTACAGCCTCAATCAATGCTTTTCCAAGCTCCAGTCTGGAAAACAGACAGAAGTGTGTAATTAATTCTGTCTGAGAATTACAAGCCAAGGGAGCAATTCTTCTCCTTATCTCCGTGTCTTCTTCTTAACCCAGCGATCGCTTTGTCAGCTTTTCGTGACTTTAACCCCTTAAAAACTTAGCGTTACAAGATTAATATTTGATTGATATGTGATTGATATTGGGTGAAAACAACTATTGATTCTGTAACAAAAAGTTAAGGGTGCCTTGAGGTATGAAAGGCAAGTTTATACATCTATGAGGATGCGTGCTTAGAGAATGATGGAGAATCAACTAGAACACTGGGAACCACCAGAGACAGCAGAAGCGATTTTGGAGGCTGCCATGCAAGAGTTTTTAGAACATGGCTACGCTTCCACAAGCATAAATAGAGTTGCAGTTGCAGTAGGGGTTTCTAAAGCGACAGTCTATAAGTACTTTCAGGATAAAGAAAGATTATTCACTGCTGCGCTCCAGCGATTTACTCAAGAAAAGTTATTTAATTTTCAAGACTTTCACTCGCTTGAAACAGAGCCTAGTCTTACCGTGTGTCGTTTAGCAATAAATTTGCTAGATCGTATCATGGATGACCAGCAGCTTATTAGATTTATTGTATTGACTATTACAGAATCTGGGCGCTTCCCAAATTTAGCACGGTTGCTTGTTAGCAATGTCGAAAAAGTGTTAATTGAGAATTTAACTCACTACTTTGAGTCTGCCTTTGGATGTCAATTTCGCGATCCACAAGCAGCAGCCAAAGTTTTGATGGGGACATTAATATATTTCGCGATCGCTCAAAATATCCCCTATCACAGTGATATTATTCCTACAGAGCAAGAACACCTTATTGAGAGTCTGATTGACTTTATCCATCCTTTAAACAATATTAATGATTCTCAAGAATTGCATAATCCAAGGATGCAATGCCCTTACTGTGAATCTAGTCATTTTAGCAAGAATGGTCGCAAACGTGGTAAGCAAAACTATATATGTCGTCAATGTAGTCGTCAATTTGTAGAATATTACTCACCTAAAGGATATTCTGATGAAATTAGAAAGCAATGTCTCCTGCTACACCTAAACGGCATGGGTTTTCGTGCCATAGAACGGGAAACAGGCGTAAATCATAACACTATTATTAACTGGGTTAAGCAAGCTAATTTACTTAATTAGAACTTACGCAAAATCTCCCTAAAATCTTCTTTCCTCTATGTTATCTGCGGTTTATTATTCCATAACTCGTACATAATTTATATTAAGTAGGTGGAAATAATTAACTGTAAGATTAGAGTTTGTTCGTAGTCAGCAGTTTACCGTTCTTAATAGGGGTTTTAAGCGGCTCACTATTATACTAAGAACTTTAATTTAATTCAGTTCTTAAAATGTCAGAGTGTGTCAGTTAGACAGACTAAAAATAGGAATTTGCATAAACAAAAAATTATCATACTCTAGCTTTTAAAAGAGTCAAAAATACTAACCCACTATACAAATGAAATGCCGTATCCCAATTAGTTTTTTCCCTCCGAAATAAGTGAATATGAGGCTCAATATTATCTAGCACTTCTGTTTGATCTAAAGCTGTTTCTGCAAAACTTGTGAAATCTGACCAAATTTTGACTTGAGGTAATTGTTCATCAATCAAAGAGAGTAGATTATTCCAATTTATTCTGATTGTGTTTTCGCCAGTTTGGGGAGCTATTTCTACTCCTTGTTGAAACTTATAACCTTTGTCGTAAAGTCTTAAAATACAATTCCTTCCAGGAATATATAGATCGCAAAATTGGAAGTAATCTTGGGTTTGAGTTTTGCGTTCTAACTTACCGCGTACATCTCGATCTACAACCTCTTCAAAAATAGGTAATAGTCCCTGTACTCTCCCTTTGACTTCTAACCAATCAAAACAAAGAGAACCAAGTTGGTTATCTTGATTGCGACAAACAACGGTGACTTTTGAAGTATATTCTTCAAAATAGTTGACGTGAAAAACCTGTATTTTTTCTATATCTGCTAACTTTGCCCAAAAGCAGGGAATATCAGCTTTTTTTAACTGCTTGCCATAAAATTCTAATTCTCCGATCGCACCACTACGGTACAATCGCCAACCTCGACTAGGTAGCAGTAGCCTGGCACTGTAGAAATCTAACTGCATAATTTGGGCTAGTTTTTGTGCAGCTTGGGTTTTCAGTTCATTGCTGATCGGTTCTAAGATTAATACACCGAGTTTACTGTTGTCGGAGTTAGCGGTTGCTTGGATGATAGCGCGTTTTCTTTCTTCTTTTTCAAGTTCCTGCAAGCGTTGTAAACCTTGTCTTGCTTGCGTCACTATCTTGGCGTTGGTTGTATCGCGCAGCAGTTGCCGATAGATTTTTTCCGCTTCTTGCCGCTTTGCTGAAACTTCATGCAAACGTCCAACATAAAATTGCACCCAAGGATTTTCTGGTGATTCTTTTAAAAGTTGTTTGAGTAATTTAGCGGCAGTGCGATAGTCTTTTTGCTCGAAAGCAGTGGCAACTAAATCAATCATGTATCAGTTTGTTATGTGGTTTTTAATGTTAGGGTGCTTACATTTTCAGTGATTCACCCTAGCTTTTATTTTGAGAAGATATATCCTTTATACTTCATAAATTGCGGTAATTAAGGATAAAGCTACAATTGGGGCTGTAACGGCTCTTAAGATACGTTTTCCCAAGGAAACAGGTTGAAATCCGGCATCAAGTGCATTTTCAATTTCTGTCTGTGTCCATCCTCCCTCAGGGCCGATCGCGATCACAATCTGGGATGTTGGCGAAACTTCGTTAATAGCTGTTTTTAAATGAGGATAACTGCCCCGTGCTTCACAAATATAACGATGAGTAGCTGTAGTGGATGCGATCGCAGCGCTAAAGGAAACTGGTTCTAAAATTGCAGGCACAATCGCACGCTCTGATTGTTCAGCAGCTTCTTTGGCTATGCGCCGCCAGCGTTCTAGTTTTTGGGGACTGGGATGAAGTAAAGTGCGATCGCTTACAACTGGAGCAATAGTAGCTACTCCCAGTTCAGTGCAAATTCTGACTACTTCGTCAAAGGCATTACCCTTTGGTAAAGCGATGATAAGACTAATTGCTACAGGTAACTCAGTCTCGACGCAGAGGGTTTCTAAAATTTTTGCTTGCGCCCCTGCTAGCTGTGCCAACCACCATTTACCCATTCCATCCATAGCGATAAAGCGATCGCCCTCGCGCAGGCGTAAGACTCTGTAAAGATAATGCTGTTGCTCAGATGTCAGTATTATTTGCTCTGGCTGGAGTTGGGAAGATGCGATCACTATTCTTTGTAATTGAGCCATGCCAATTTAAGTTCCGGAAGCAGGGGAGAAAAATTCCTGGATGGGAATTATCCGCACATTTAAATTTATCGGTCTTTTTAAATTCTGTTCGAGAAAATCCCTAACTAAATTAACCTGATTCTCAGAAATTGAATTTAATGCAGTTGCTACTTCCAAATTAAATACAAGTTCTCTGCCTTGCCGTCTGATTTGAATATCACGAATATCTGTACTAGAAAAGGTAAGGCTTTTGCGGGATAACAAATAATTTATGCTACGGCGTGCTTGTTCTTTGATCAATACATTTGCTAGCGAAAAACCCAAGGGCAAACCCAAGAGCAATATAGCTCCAATAGAGATTATTAAACCTTGACGCGCTCGTTCCAAGGAGCCATAGCCTTGAGCAATAAAAACTAGAGTACCGCTAAAAATAATACCAGTTAAGTTTGCCAAGAACAAAACAGTAGCACCAGTAGCAACTGACTGTGAACTACCTCCTAAGCCAATGCTAACCACACTTAAAGGTGGAACTAGGGCAACTGCGATTACCTACGGTACGCTACGCGAACGCTACTCCAGGTAAAGCATCTTGCTCCAAACACTGATTTTTTTGAACGCCAACCGCATTTTGTCTCCTTGCAGGAATCAATGAGAATAATAAAAAAGCTGCACCATTATTTGTAATGCAGCAATTTTTATTTTTCACTTATTTTTTAATGCCAATCTCTGTGGAGAGAGAATCAAATCTCAACTAAAAGCCGTTTATTGTGCCTTTAAATAAAGTTTGAGTGCCTCATCTACCAAATCCGTCATCGACTTGCCTTGGCAATCGGCAGCTTCCTTAAGCACATCATAAACATCATCTCGAACAGTGATGCGGTGACGTGCTTTACCTACATAGTTGACAGATCTGGATTTGTAAGAGTTAGCAAACTCCCGAATCGCTTCAAAACCAACCCGGTTGCAAAAATCTCCAAAGCTTTCACCCTTTTTGCGTGACTTTTTAAAGAAAACAAAAATCGGCTCTAGGAAAGTTTCCAAATCATTAATATGCAGCCTGTCGATGTAAGCTTCTGCCAATCTCGTTTGATCGGGCGAACCACCCAACCACACTTGGTAGCTTTCGGGAGCACTACCCACTAAACCAAGTTCCGCCATATACGGGCGAGCACAACCGTTAGGACATCCAGTCATCCGCACCACAAAATGCTCATTTTTCAAACCAACTTTATCTAACAAAGCGTGGATGCGTTCTAAAAATCCCGGTATTGCTCGCTCCGATTCAGTAATTGCCAAGCCACAAGTAGGCAAAGCCGGACAAGCCATTGAGTAACGTGCTAGTTGATCTATTTGTCCGGGATTAGTGACAACACCGCGACGGTTAAGAATATCTTCGATGGCTTGCTTGTTCTGGGGCTTGATATCATACAGGATCGCGTCGTGGTTCCCTGTGAGGCGGATCGGCAAGTTATACTGTTCAACAATTTCTCTTAAAGCTGTTTTTAGTTGGAAGTTTCCTTCATCCTTGATTCGCCCATTATCGATAGAAATGCCTAAGAACAGCTTGCCATCGCCTTGTTCATTCCAACCCAGAAAATCGCGGTATTTCCACTCTGGCAGTGGTTTAAAGGGTTCCACTGGCTTGCCGAAGTATTCTTCGACTACCAACCGAAACTTATCAACGCCCCAATCGTGGATGAGATATTTTAGCCTGGCGTGACGGCGGTCTGTGCGATCGCCATAATCTCTTTGAGTAGCAACTATGGCTTTGACAAGATCGTAAACATCTTCCTTCGCCACATAGCAAATTGGATCTGCTGTTCTGGCAAAGGTTTCTTCTTTATTATGGGTTCGTCCTAAACCACCGCCAGCAAAAACATCAAATCCTTCTAATTCTCCCTCATTGTTAGTAATTACTACCAAGGTGAGATCTTGGGTATATAAATCAATCGAATTATCACCCGGAACTGTCACACAAGCTTTAAACTTGCGTGGCATATAGTGAGTACCGTAGATTGGTTCTTCGCGATCGTGGAATATAGTTCCGGTTCCATTACGTTGCCTTACTGCCTTGACTTCTGGATTTTCTTCGGCACTAATTGCCTTCTCTCCATCCAGCCAAATCTCATAATAGGCACCTGTTTGCGGTGTCAGTAGTTCCGCAATATTATTGGCGTATTCCCAGGCATACTGATATTCAAGCTTGTTTTTGAAGGGAGCCGGAGGTGCCATTACATTGCGGTTCAAGTCACCACAAGCTCCCAGTGTTGAACCCATGCTTTGAATGATGGCGGCGATCGCTGCTTTTAGGTTTTTCTTTAAAATCCCATGTAACTGAAATCCTTGGCGAGTAGTGGCACGCAATGTATGATTGCCATACTCATCAGCCAGCCGATCTAAAACTAGATATAGCTGCGGCGGCACATAGCCTCCTGGATTTTTTGTCCGCAGCATGAACTGATAATCTTTCTCCTGTCCTTTGACCCGATTATCCCGGTTATCCTGCTGATAAGAGCCGTGAAACTTGAGGATTTGCACCGCATCTTCACTAAAATGTGTTGTATCCTCAAGTATTTCTGTAGCGACAGGTTCGCGCAGAAAATTACTGCGTTCCTTGAGTCCTTCTACTTTGGAAGGCTTACGGCTGGTGATCGGTGGAGGAGCAGATTTAACCATTGCAGTTGTGTAGTATTCTCAATAAAGCATCAATAACTGCCGAAGCCTGGATTGATAAGACATCCATTCGGCTTAATTAATCCCAGTAACCCGGTCGGAATTAGTAAGAATAGTCCGATTCTAACATGACAAAAAGCTGGCTTTGTCAGTGATGTAACACTTAACAAACCCAGCGATATTACTAATAAATTATCAGGTATTAGTTACTTTTTAGTGGTTGATTTCCAATCTGGTGCTCAAGGTAGACTGTGTGGGTATTTCGGAGTTACATAAGACTCATATTTTATTTTTGAAATAATTTAGGTAGGGAGTGTTAGTGAAGCGTAACGCACCCTACGTCATATACTGTTTGGGCATTTCGTAGTTACATAACCCCATATCAATCTGACGCTCTACGATGAATTGAGTTATCAGTAAGTTACTGTTGTTGGCGATTGACTCAGCAAAGGTAAATATTTTCTAATGAAGCCAATGGTAACTCCTGGCAATTCTAGTTGGGGTGTTAAGCCTACATCCTCTAGTGCTTGAAAAAATCTTATCGCTTGTGGATTCATTTGAGCAAGGCGACGACCAACTTCTAGCCCAGTGAATTGTGACTTTTGTCCCCAAATTATGGCAGTGGGAATTGTTAACTGCTGAATATAAAGCGATAAATCAAAGCTCAAGTCACCACGCACAAAAGATAGTGCTGCATATTCTGCATTTGGTTGTCTAGCAGATTCTAAGTAAGCTTGAACAATTTCTTCATAGACTCGATTCGGATTGGCAAATTGTCGTTGCTCCAAGAAATTACGAATACCCGCCTCAGTCGCGATCCCAGTACTGTAAATCACTCGATCAAGCACGGGAATCGTTATTAATTGGGTAAACAAGCTACGTGAGTCTTGCCCAAAATCAGCTAATCCGGCGGGTGTAGTGAGAATTAAGGACTTGAATAATTCTGGGTGGGCGATCGCTAATCGAATTGTCAAGGCTGCTGTTAGAGAAGAAGCAATTACAGTTACTGCACCATCACAAGTCTGCTGCAAAAATTCACGGATTGTTGTCAAATAATCTTCAATTGTGTAATTGTGTGCTGGATGTGAGGAGAACCCCCAACCGAGCAAATCTGGCGCGAGAATACGGTATTCTGCGGCAAATGCTGGATAAACTTTTGACCATTCATACGCAGAAGATCCTCCACCGAATCCATGTAAGAATACCAAAGTATCTTTGTCTTGGCTCACATTCATTTCATCTTGCCAAGGCGAACCGATGGCAGTATAGTATACCACTCTACCAAGAGGAGTAATTACGGAGCGTTGTTCAAATCCTGGTGGTTGAAACATAGTCATTAGTCATAGGTCATTTGTCGGTAGGGGCGGGTTTTACTGATGATCTTTAGTTTAAAACCGAGAAATTGTCTGCTAAACCCGCACGGCAGTCGCACTCGACGCGCTTAACCCGACGCCAGGTGACGCCAGGTGCTTCAACGCGCTTAACCCGACGCCAGGTGCTTTATGCCGGGGAACCCGTCCACCCTCCGGGTACCCAAAGGGAACGCCAAGGGCGTACAGCAGTCCCCCATCGCCGGGAACCGCCAAGACGGGGGCTGCTTCACCGCACTGGCTCCTTTATGCCGGGGAACCCTTTCGCCAGTCGCTACAAGTCGGCACTAGACGCGAAGCGGCTACCCTGCGGGTAGCCGCTAGGGCGCGCTGGCTCACCACCGCACTGGCTCCGCAAGGGCGCGCTGCCTCCCGCACAGTAGTTAGTTGTTCTCTCCCCTTGTCCTGTTATTCCTCCCTACTTTCCCACGCTTTCTGTCTTCCTACCTATCTCAACAGACAGAAATTCACTTTTTTACAAGGAAAGGCAGAGGGTCGAGGAGGCAGTGCGCCCTTGGAGGCTCCGCTCCCTTGTAGCACCTGCCGTGGCAGAAGCAGAAGGTTGAAAGTACTAATTAATACTTTGGTTCTGGGTTTAAAGCCCAGTTTGAACAACAATTATACTGGCACTGCTTGCAGCGATGTATAAATCTTCCTTGTCACAATCCCACTATGAATAAGGGTGGGTTCCCTTCTGCCCTCTGACTTGAAAGTCACCTCACCCCCTGCCCCTCTCCTTAGCAAGGAGAGGGGTGTCCGACAGGACGGGGTGAGGTTTTTCATCAAGGCTTGTGAAACCTGTTTCATTGGGACTGCCTCTTTCAAGCTAGGAACGAAATGAGCTTAATTTCTGTTTAAACTTAAAAGTTGAAAAACTCAGTGATAAAATCTGTGGCACATCCTCTAGCTCATGTATTCTAGGTAGAGGCTATTGCTAAATCGATTACATCTATCAATAGATGTAAAAAATACTACAAATAATAAATTTACAATCAAGTGGGTAAATACCGTGGCACAGGCTTCGTCTTCTTGGCAGCAAGTAATTGACCAAATTTTTAACGGGAAGCTTCCGGAGTTCAAGTTAAGAGCCACAAAAAATATAGCTCTAAAACGCTTTCAAGGACCAGGAGGCGTGCTTGGATTCCTGACAATAGCGATCGCTATGCTGTTGTGGAATTGGAAGCTGCTATTAGCTAGCAGTGTAGGTATTGGGATAATGATATTAACTTATTCGATCCAGGGTTGGAACTGGCAGTTGCGCTGGTCTGAGATTCGGAAATTTTTAAATAGTCCCAGTCATAGGTTAGCGATCGCAGTCTCCTGTGGTGGAATGGCTTGCATTAGCACGTACATGGCAACTGCCATCTGGTTTGATGCCAACAGTCCTTGGATTGCTACTGGTTTGATTGTGCAAGGTTTAGGGACACTATTCACTCTAATTTTGGTGGTGTGGCAGATAGTTAACTTCTATGGTTTTCAAGAGGAAAATCAATTAGATCGGTTAGTAGAAAACTTAACAGAAAAAGATCCGCTCAAGCGTCTAGTGGCAGTACGTCAGATTACTAAATTGTCCACTCGTAAACGCGTTGACTTCTGTGAACAGCAAAACATTGCCGAATGCTTACAACTTCTTCTGCGTCAGGAAGAAGAACCAGCAATTAGAGAGGCAGTTTTTCAGAGTTTGCAAGCTTTAGAACAACTACAAATCCTTTCACCAGCTGCAACTGCAATTAAAATACCAACCAAAACTAAAAGTAAGAGTCGCGTTAGTTGTTAAGTGTGAGAACAATTGTATAGACGCGATTAATCGCGTCTATACTAACTACTGTACGGATGGGTTTAAAAGATAAATTGTCTGTTTCAACCCAAAGATCATCAATCAAACCCGCCCCTATCGATACAATGACTAATTACTCTTGACTATATCTGATGTAACTGTCCATTTCGGACTTGTATGACATGATGATTGCAACGCCGCACTAAGTGTTCATCGTGAGTTGTAACAATTACAGTTGCTCCGAAGGCGTTCAACTTTTGGAAAATTTGCATCACTTGCCAGGAATTATCAGGATCGAGATTCCCTGTTGGTTCATCAGCTAAAATCAGTGGTGGTGTCCCAATGATCGCTCTTGCTATGCCTACTCGCTGTTGTTCTCCTCCAGAAAGTTGATCGGGGAAGCAATTAGCTTTATTCAGCAAACCTACTAACTTCAAAGTTGGTTCTAAACGCCGTTGAATTTCTTTGCGAGTGTATCCTTGTGCTTGCAATACGACAATTACATTTTCTGCGACTGTCCTCTGAGGAATTAATTTGTAATCTTGAAAGACAATGCCGATGCGTCGTCGCAATAATGATAAGCGATCGCCTCGCAAAACCTTGGTATTACATTGATCAACTATTACTTCTCCTTGTGTTGGTATCTCCTGTCCGTAGAGCAGTTTCAAGAGCGTAGATTTACCAGAACCACTTGCCCCTGTAATAAACAAAAATTCTCCCGATTTGAGGTACAAATTCACATTTAAGAGGACACTATTTCCCTGGGAATATGTTTTGGTAACAGAACGCAATTGCACCATTGCCGCAGCGCTATTACTGGGCTGTTGAGTGTCACTGTCTTGAAGATGAACAGATTTTTCAGTCGCTGCCTTTGATTCTACTGCTGGCATTGCTGATATTTCCTCGTACCCTGAAATTAGTTACAAAATAAGGATTCCCAATTACAAACCAGGAATTTTACTTCATACTCAAAATTGTTTACAAAATTTAGCGGTGGGTATTTTCTATGCCAGATTTATAATTACTCGTAGATTTTATGTATATACCAAATCCAGTTTTTCAATCCCTTTTTTTGTATAGCCCGCATAGGTGGGTTTGGTTTGTATAGCCACAGGCTTCCAGGGTGTATGGTAAAAGGGGGTATTCGATTCGGATTTGATATGAAAGGTAAAGAAAGAGATCATTTAGAGCAAAATGGTGCGTTAAGGTATACTTAACGCATCTCAAAGATTAATCGGTTTTAAAGTGTTCAGGGTAGTTGTTAGCTGATTACTTCTTTTGCTGTCAGACCATAAACTAAAGATTTCAGAGCAAACTTGGGTAAAGCTAACATCCGCCGCCAGCGCCAAGGCTCTTTATACAGACGATACAACCATTCCAAATGATTATTTCCCAACCAAGCTGGAGCACGATTTTTTGTACCAGACCAAATATCAAAACTACCACCAACTCCTACCCAAATTGCCTGGGGACACAAATGACGGTTCTCGGCGATCCATAATTCTTGACGTGGCACACCCAAGCCCACAAAAATCACTTGTGGTTGAATTTGGAAAAGAGTTTGTCGCAATTGTTCGACTTCTACCTGAGAATGGAAACCTGAATGAGTACCTGCTACAAATAAGCTAGGGATTTGAGCCTGCCAATACTCTGCTGCCTTGGCAGCTACTCCAGGTGCTCCACCATAGAAAAATACTTTTGCATCTGTTCGTTGTTTTCCAATTTCTCGCAGTAACGTTTCTGCAAGTTCAATTCCTGGAGTGCGTTGCACTTGTTGCCGCCGCAGCCACTGCAAAAATAGAACTACCCCTGCTCCATCTGGAATTACTAGCTCCGCGTTTTTGATTGCTTGAGCTAGGGATGGATTTTGCTCTGCCTGCATAGTCATTTCTGCATTCAGGGTTACTACATGAGTTCCCATTCCTTTTTGCAGGCGTTCTAGCAGCCAGCCTGGATAATCAGTCATGACATGAACTGGTAGCCCTAACACTGAAAATACTTTAGGCGGTTTAGACATAGCCTATTCTTTAGTAGCCTCACACCATAAAGTTTATTGAACGATAGTTTAACAAATTTTTTTAAATAATCTTATTTATTTAAATTCTAGCATAAAAAAATACTCTATAAAAATGCATAAATCTATAAGCTGTCTATGTTGAACATAGATTATAAATAGATTATTGCTTCAGTATACTGAAAATATTAAACATTTTTTAGTTAAAAAAAACACAAAGAATTAGTAAACATATTCAGATTAAAATATAAAGTATTCAAAAAGGATAGAGGGCATAAGGCGTCAAAGTATATAGAAAGCAGGATCTATTTACTATCCCCTGCCCAGCAGTATATTGGATAGAGCTTATGTTATTTTGCATTGTGAGTTCATTAATTTCATAAAACGCAGAATAAATCTATTGATATGGGGCATTGTGTAGATAAAAAATCATACTCGGACAGTGATCTCTATCACTGACAGTAAGACCAAGGATGATGTTATTTCTCAAACACCCCCTATATCTTTTTTACAAAGAACCCAATATCTTTAAACTACACATCCTAAAACTTTTTAGTAAACTCAATTTTACAGTGAAGAGTACGACGGGCAGAAATAAACAATGAGCAAAATTCGTGTGGCACTAATTGAAGACCATGACCTTACTCGTGTAGGTATTAGAACAGCACTACAGCAAAAGGATGAAATTGAAGTTGTAGGAGAAGCTGCCAACGCTGCGGATGGGCTTAGGTTGTTAAAAATGTTACAACCTGACATTGCAATTATAGATATTGGTTTACCAGATAAAGATGGTATAGAACTGACGCGAGAGGTAAAATCTTTCCTGACAGGGGAAGAATCATCAACGAAGGTTTTGATTTTGACGCTACGAGATAATAAAGAGGCAGTACTAGCAGCTTTTGCTGCCGGTGCAGATTCTTACTGCATGAAAGATATCAAGTTTGATAATTTGCTGGAAGCTGTGCGCGTAACTTACAACGGTAATGCCTGGATCGATCCAGCGATCGCTCGCATTGTTTTGCAACAGGCTCGACAAAATCAACACAAGCCAGAAGTATTAGCAACAGATTCTAAAACCACAACAACGACTGCTCCAAGTTCGGAAGCAGTAGAAAATAATGAAGAGATGATCGATCCCTATACTCTTACAGAAAGGGAATTAGAAGTATTGCAATTGATTGTTGAAGGTTGCAGCAACGCTGTAATTGCGGAAAGGCTTTACATCACAGTTGGCACAGTCAAAACTCATGTTCGTAATATTTTAAACAAGCTATGTGCCGATGATCGTACTCAAGCAGCAGTCCGGGCATTGCGCTCTGGATTAGTTGGATAGATTGGATTTATGGTGTGGTCACTGTTGAGGAAAATATACGTAAATTTATCACTGTAAGCAAAATATGTGTTAAAAAAGAATCGGTTATTTTGAATTAGATCTATCTAGCTGTTTATTGATGGTCAAATGTAATTTAAATTACACAAATTTGCTATTTAAGTATCCGGAAATGAAAGCCACCTATGACCGAGACAGATGTAGCAAAACTTAAACTTATGGTGGTAGATGACGAGCCGGATAACTTAGAGTTGCTCTACCGCACTTTTAGACGAGATTTTCAAGTATATAAAGCAAGTAATGCTCTGAGTGCTTTTGAAATTCTAAATCAAGAAGGCGAAATGGCCATAATCATCTCTGACCAAAGAATGCCAAACATGAATGGTACAGAGTTTTTGAGGCTGACAGTGGAGCGCTTTCCTGATACGATTCGCATTTTACTAACGGGATTTACCGATGTTGAAGATTTGGTAGATGCGATTAATTCTGGTCAAGTTTTCAAATATATCACCAAACCTTGGAAACCAGAGCAGTTACGGATAATTGTTCAGCAAGCAGTAGATACATATCGCGTAGTCAAAAAACGCACTCAAGAGTTAAGTCGTGCTTTGCGGCGAGAATCTTTATTTAATGCAGTGACAACAGCAATTCAAGAGTCATTAGACTACTCCAGTATGCTGCAAAAGATTGTTGCTATCATTGGCCAAACTTTTGAAACTAGCTATTGTTTACTTAGGCCAATAGAAAATAATTGTCTGACATCTGCTGAGTTTTCTTATCTTAGTTCCAAAACTCCTTTATGTAACTCGCTCAGTTCTAATCATTTAATTGAAAAAGTTCTAGAAAGCCATCATTACCAACAAAATCAATCTACTCATGAACATGGGCTTTGTTACCAGCTAGCAGTACCACTTACTTACCAGCAACATCTACTTGCAGTGATTGCTCTGTTTGAGTGGGAACGCGATCGCCCTTGGCAAGATGAAGATATTGAGCTTGTAGCAGGAGTTGCCGAACAAGCAGCTTTAGCTCTGTCTCAAGCCAAACTCTACCAGAGGCTTCAGGAAAAACAAGAACAGATTCGGGCAGAGTTGGAGGTTGCTCGTCAAATTCAAAACAACCTGCTGCGTCAAAGTTTACCTGAGATTCAAGGTGCAAAGGTACAAGCTTGTTGTTATCCCGCTCGTGAAGTGGGAGGAGATTTTTTTGAAGTATTTGTTCACCCCCAAGGTGATTTGTGGATAGCAGTGGGTGATGTTTCTGGTAAAGGTGTGCCAGCTGCTTTATTTATGGCGAGTGTCATTTCGGTATTGCGCCGCGAATTATCTCAACAAACGCCAGCAATGCCGAATGCAGTGATGGAAAATCTCAACCATGCCCTAGCTGAAGATTTAATTAGTAACAATTATTTTATTACCCTCTTCCTAGCTCGATATACTCCTGTCACTAGGGAATTAGTTTATGCAAATGCTGGGCATATATACCCTCTACTATGGTCTCGCAAAACCTTAACCCAAAACCCTAATTACCTCAAGATTCGTGGTATTCCTTTGGGAATTTTACCTAAGTGGCAAGCAGGCTTCGGGCAATTGTTTCTCACTTCTGGAGAAACTCTATTACTAACCAGTGATGGTATTACTGAAGCAACTGTTCTCAAAAATATAAATTCATTAGAACAATTAAACAATGGTATCAAGCCAAGTCAACGCTCGATGCTGAATCTAGAGGGGCTTTGGCAACTTTTGCAACAGGAAACCCAACCACTTTCTCTCAACAGTTTACTAGCTCGCATCCAAGCCGACAACCACATTCAAGAAGACGATCAAACTATACTCTCACTAGAGGTTTTATAAGTAATGAAAAGTGAGCTGAATGTACCAAGTGATTTAAAGTTTCTAAGCATCGTAGAAAACTGGTTGTTAGGATGCTTGGAAGTTAAACTCAAAGAATCTATTGATTGGCCGAGGCAATCGAGTCGGTTAAGGTTGGCATTAGTAGAAGCATATTCTAATGTGGTACGTCATGCCCATAAAGATCAGCCTTGTTTACCAGTGTTAATTCGTTTGGAACTTAAAGAGCGCGATATCGCTGTAGAAATTTGGGATCGCGGAGAAGGCTTCGATTTATCTGATTATTTGGCTCCCGATCCGACAGATAAACAAGAAGGTGGTTATGGTTGGCTGATTATGCATCGGCTGATGGACAAGGTGGAGTATCAGTTGCAGGTAAATGGTGGAAACTGTTTAAAGTTAGAAGTATCTATTCCAGAATCGGTTTCAACTGTTTAAAAAAATTTTTAATTTGTAAAGAGCCTCCGGCTCTAGTTCTCGATACCAGGTTGAACCTGGTAACGAGAGTTTGTAGACTTGGCTGGTGGACTTTTGGTAGGAGTTTTGATGTGAATTTAAAAATATTTTTAATTCGTAATTCACAATTTGCAAATTGAATTATGAATTCTGAATTAGTAATAATTTAAATAAATTTACTTAACGGGCTGTAGCTGGAAACTTTTTGACTAATTCATCTCCAGGAATGACAGTAGTATAGAAAACATAGTTATTGTTAGCTACGTAGCGTCGGTCTTGTTTAATTATTGCCATGAACTCTCGGTGTCCTTGGCGCATACGTCCCACTAAGCAGCCGGCACTGGCATTTTTAATATCATTACTAGGAGCATCATAACCCCAGTGTTGATTAATCAAGAAAAGACCAGTATCAAGTTTATCACCACTTCGTTTAAAGTCTTTGTTGAAATCGCGGCAAACGGTAATTGGCATTACCTGTATTAACGCTTCGTGACGATCTGCGTTGCCATGAGATCCAATCGCCCAAGCTTTGTATTGTCCAAATTGAATTCTGGCAGCGCCAGCTGGATTCATTGGATTGTAGGTGTAATGAGCGCCTGGTTCTGTGGTGGCTTGCCAGTGATCTACTATTTTGGGTACACCATCAACTATTTCAATTACAATCCGTCGGTCGTTAAATTCGTTTTTGTAGTCTTTGTTGAGGCTTCCGTCTCCATTCATTCCCTCTACATAAACAATGTTGTATTCTTTTAGTCCGGTGAAAACTTGATAATTCATTGCCTGCATATATTTCACAATCCTGCTGGCAAGATCGTTACCTAGCTTTAAGGGAGGTTGAGGAAGATCCTCCTTTTTAGTTTCAATTAGTTTCTTGGCTGTGGCTGCTCCGATAAAATCTGTTTCTGTGGTATTTGTCAGAGATTGGAATTTTTTGAGTGCGGCAACAGAAATTGGCCCAAATTTGCCATCGGCTGGAGGTTCAAGCAAACTTAAGCCTATTAATATTACCTGAATCTGACGAGCTAACTCGACATCATCAGCGATCGCTTCCAAGCCATATTTAGTATCCGTCCCTAGAAAATCTTGTAGTTTCATTTCACGCTTTCTCCTGAGCGGTTCATCTGAAAATTTCTGAAAAATAGATTTTGTGTAGTTACATCTTTTCCTACAGCAACTAACCTGAAAATTTCTGAAAGCTAATTTCGTGCAAAGTTATTGCTTTGGGTTGAGCATATGGTTAAATTTATTACTTTAATTACCGCAATACTATTGTTCTATGCAAAATAAAAATAAGTGGTAATACTTAAATATTTTTAATATAGGTAAGAATTTTTACGTATTTTTAAGACAGCTTTCCCATCCTGATTCATGAAAAATCTTATTTATACTGCTATTCTGCTGATTTTAAACAGGATTTACACAAAATACTTTTCTGGCTTTTCTCCGTGTTCTCTGTATCTAGGCCGTTTTATTGTTTTTTAAGTTTAACGTAATAAATAATATAAGTAAGCTAGAAATCCAATCAAGTTAATATGAGGTTAGGAGTGAAGCGAAGGTATCGCAAGATTTTTACTAAGTTGGTTTGGTAGGCTAACTATAACTTTGGTTCCTTGCCCGATTTGACTTTCTAGTGCAATACTGCCACCATGTAGCTCTACACAAGCTTTGGTAATAGCTAACCCTAAACCAGTTCCAGGAATAGTGTCAACATTACTGCCACGGCTAAAGGATTGAAACAAATTTGCCCGATCTTGTATCGGTATACCAATTCCCTCATCTTGGACGTAAAAAACCACTTGTGAGTTTTTGTTGATGAGATGGAATTCTACATTGCCTCCTTGCGGTGAGTATTTAATTGCGTTAGATATTAAGTTGGAAAAAATTAGCCGTAAAAGTCCTCTATCGCCCCAGAAACCTTGATGATTGCCTGTATTTCTAAAAATCAATTCGTGGCGATCGCTTGCTGTTAGCCGTTGTTCTTCAAGTAAGTCAGAGAAAAGTTGGCGTAAATCTAATAAAATAGGCTTAAATTTGGCTTTGTCCAATTCTAATTGGTCGATGACGAGCATATCATCTACTAGTTTGGATAGATGACGTGTTTTCTGCTCAATAATTTCCAAGAATCTTTGTTGTTTAAATTCGTCTAGCTTATCTTTATTTTGCTTAAGTGTTGATGCTGAAGCCAAGATGGAAGCTAGCGGTGTTCGGTATTCGTGAGAAATGGTGGTGATAATTTGGGATTTAAATGTATTGAGTTGCTTTTCTTTGACAAGAGCAGCTTGAGTTTTAGCAAGCAATTCCGCCTGCTGGATCGCGATCGCTAACTGCACTGATACTTGATGGAGAATCTCTAATTCATCGCTTTGCCAATGTTGGTTGCTAGAACATTGGCAAGCCATCAAAAAGCCCCAAGGTTTGCGCTTTAGCTGTTCGTTGTTACTGAGGGTGATGGGAACTACCTGATTTGCCCCACTGTTTGATAATTCTAGCAGGTTGGAACAGTTATGATTCCAGTTAGCCTCATTCGTTTTGATGATTGCATATTGACAGATGCAACAAATTGTTGAATCTGATTCCACCTGCTGACAATTTTTTGATGATTGAGAATGAGGATTACTAGCATTAGTGGCTAACTCATTCCACGATCGCTCAACTTCAAAGTAGATATTTTCGATATTTTTACCATCGCTCGCCATTTGTGACTGACTTGAGCAGGCGATCATCTCAATACTTTGATCTGGTAAGAACTGATATACCATCACGCGATCGCATTTTAGGAGTTGCTGTACTTCTGTTACGGCTGTATGTAAAATTTGCTCCAAATCTAAAGACTGACGAATTCTCAGAGCAGTCATGGCAATTAGACGTTGCCGCTCCTGAGTTTTTTGCAATTGCGTTTGCAAGTACGATTGCTTGATGGTATTGCGAACTGCTAGTTGCAGTACGTCTTGTGTCAAGTTTTGCTTGACTAAATAATCTTGAACACCTTTTTTCATCGCTTGCACAGCTATCTCTTCATCGCCACGCCCTGTCAACATAATCACAGGAATGGAAATTTCTAATCTTTGCTGCTTGAGACGATCTAGAAATTCTAGCCCGCTCATATCAGGCAGACAAAAATCCAGCAGCATCAAATTGCATTGTATTTTTTGGCATAAAGCAAGTCCATCCTCTCCACAGTCTGCCTCTAAAATTTGATAAGACTGTTGAGCGTCTTTCAAAAGATATCGACGATAGATCTTCCGATCTGCTGCACTGTCATCAATAATGAGTATTGTCCAGGCATCCGACATAAAAGTTTAACAGAGAGATTGAAGGCTCTTTCCTTTAGATTGTCATAAATAGCAACATTTTGAATAAAATCTAAATAAAATATAAAATTTCCTGTCTTACCTGTAGTAGTATATTCAGCTAACTGCGCAGGCAATACAGGCAATAATTGAAAATAACCACTTTTTATACCGTTGACTACGGTATCCACATCAAAAAACAGCGATTACCTTTCTGTTCTGTAATCTTCGCACCCAAGCGATGATAAAAATTCAATCCGCGAAGATTGCGAGCATCAGCATTCCAAGCCAGATGGGAACAGTCATTTTTCTTGGCAATTTCGGCAAGATGGTTCATTAATGCTGCTCCGGCTCCCTGACTTCTGATCTGTTCATCCACATATAAATCATCCAGCCAAATGCTCGGCTGCCCTGCGAATGATGAGTACCTAAATCCATACAAAGCGAATCCGACTTCACACTCTGAAGTTTCTGCAAACAAAACGTAAGAAAAAGGAACTGCTCTAAAAAGTGTTTTGCGTATTTTTTCCTCAGATACCTGCAACTCGCCAGTAAAAGCACCAAGATTGCGATCAAATTCTGCTTTCTTGTTGATGAACGAGAAAATCAGCGACACGTCATCAGGATTAGCAGATCTAACTTTCATTTGTTAAACCTCAATTGCTTTAGGAATATACCTCTGATAGTTTAACTGTAGAGCGATCGCCTCCGTCACACCATCGCCCACCGCAATAAGATTGTTATGCCGTGCCAACTCAAGAGATTTTAAATGGATTGACAATACCCAATTCATCAATTTTTGAGTATCCAAAGTCCTCAGTGTAAAGAGTCTGAACATTTGCTTCCAAACAAGCAGCAACAATCATGGCATCCCAATAAGAAAGACTAAAGCGATTTAACAAATCTTTAGCACGGTTCAAAACACTCCATGTCGGCAAAACTGTATACCAAACCTGACGAAATAGTTTAGGGCAAGTCGAGGACATTTCATCGTGCCAGAAGACTTTAACGCTCCCTTGCCGGAAGACATTTTGGCAGCATTTGAGGGTAGGCAAGAGTGAAATGGTTGCTGGATAAGTAATGCTATTTGTGGTGGTTTGCCCAACCAGAGTGATTAAATGATGAGACTAACGATCGCTGTTTTAGACTCTCAAACTAACTTTCCGTAATCTAGTTTAATCATCCGATCAGCTAAGTGAAAGTAACGATCATCATGAGTAATTGTCAGTACTGTTTTTCCCTGACGCTTCAGTTCTAAAAGAAGGTGATTGTAGAATTTTTCTCGAAAAGATGGATCTTGATCGGCTGCCCATTCATCAAACAGATAAATTGGACGATCTTCCAAATATGCTGTTAGCAATGCTAATCGCTTTCTCTGACCTTGCGATAATTCGATTGTAGAAAAGCGATCGCCGTCAATTTTGACTTTTTGATCTAGCTGAAACTGCTCAAGATAATTCTGAGCTTTTGTATCTAGAATATCCGAGGCAATGCCCAGAAGTTGCTCAAACAGGTAAAAATCGGAAAATACAGTAGAAAATAATTGGCGATATTGTTCTCTGTTTTTATCCGTTACTGGCTGCTCATCTAATAAAATTTCTCCTGATTGTGGAATATATAAACCTGTAATCAACTTCGCAAGCGTTGATTTTCCACTACCATTACCGCCGATAATAAAGATGAGTTCACCAGGGTGAAAAATTAAGTTGATAGGGCCGAGTGTAAAATTTTCTCCTGATTCCTGCTGGTAAGTGTAATAAACATCCACAAGACAAATTTGTTTTCGGAAGTGGAGCGCGCTCTCTTGAGCAAGAATCTCTTCAGAGCGGCTCGCGAGCGACAAGCCTAATTTTTCTATTTTCTGCAACGCCACACTACCACGACTTAAACCGGGTAGTATTTGCAAAATTCTTTGCAGTGGTTCAGTTAAGTAAGTGACGACTAAGATATATGCTGACAAAACTGTAACATCAACGGATGTAAACCTTGGCAATCCAAAAACTAGAAAACCAGCAATTACAAAAAACAGTAATTGACTAACGCCAAGAGAAACACCCAAAATTCTCATACTTGTGGTGTCGTAGCGACGCGATGCAGCTGCTGTCCTTTGCAGGTTATCAGCCACAAATGCTTGGCGGCGTTGAGCATTCAATTTTAGCTCTTTGATCCCGTCTGAGATAGCACGAAAGTGTTTGAAAAGACGATCCTGCTCTTCACGGGCGCGTTCTAGTAATCCATAAGCTGTTGCAACTAAAAGCTGAATGCAAATCATTGCTCCTACTAGCAATCCCACAGTTACTAAAAAAACACTCCAAGAAAGCCAGCAAAGATACACCAGGCAACTGACAACAATGGCAAAGTCAATGCATAAAAAGGGAACAACAGCAATTGTGTCAGCGATCGCGTTAGTATCTTCGGTTAAGGTGGCAAGAATTCGATTTGCTCCTTGCTCTTCAAGATGTCGTAAAGGACAAGCAAGAATCCAATTACTGAGTTGCAAGCGCAATTTATATACTGCTTCATAGGATAAACCTGATAGCAGAAACTGAGAGATTATATTTGTGACAAGAGCAACAACTACTAACCCCAGAAACTTCAAAAAAAGTTGACTCAACTCAGGATTGCTAGCAACAATTGCAGTATTGATTGATGCAATCAAAGCAGCATTACAAACACCACTGATTGAGCCTGCTATTCCTGCGATCGCTACATTAAGCCAAGATGAGCGCAAAAGAAACCAAATCAGATTCATGGCGTCAGAGAATTTGATGTACCTGAGTGTTAACTGCTAGCAGGCTAGGAAGAGGAGAGAGGAACGCGGGGATAAGCAGAAACGGGGTTGACTTCTACTTATCTTCTATTAATTAAATTTTGTATTTCCTATTTTGTAGTTCTTTAGTATTTGTAGTTGTCAATTCCATAATTTTCTTAAACTGGAAATTTTGAGCTAAATTTTTAAGCCAGTCTACCAACAGAGATTTTTCTGTAGGTATTTGCTTAAGCAATTCTAAAATTAAATCATCACTACATTGAGCTGCGGCATGATGCACTTTTATTAACCATTCCGGTGGCATTGTAGATAATAAAGCTACTAAATCACCAGAGTACAATATTTGTTCTGTACTTATATGCTTTTCTTGTAAACTTTGACGATTTTCTGTTTGATAAAGATACCTCACTCCTAAATATTGGCTCAATTTTTCGAGGATTATTTGTTCACGAAAAGGCTTATTAATAAAATCGGTACAACCAGCCGATATCATTGCTTGTCGTTGTTCTTCAAATACATTTGCTGACAGAGCAATAATCACAGTACATATTTTAGACACAAAAAGATTTTTCCCACCTCTTTTTGTCTCCTTGTCTTTTTGTCCTCTTTTCTCCCTAGCTCTAATTTCTCTTGTTGCCTCATAGCCATCCATAACAGGCATCCGCATATCCATAAGAATTACCTGTGGTTGCCAAGTTTCCCAAATGCATATGGCTTCGGTACCATTTGCTGCTTCCTTGACAACAAAACCAATATTTTCTAGTAATTTTACTAGTAAAATACGACTATCTTTGGCATCATCAACTACTAGAATGCGATATTCTGATTGCCCAGGTGCTAAACTCTTAACTCGGCAGTGTGGAGTAGCTGTAATCTGACTTTCGTTAGGATAAGGAAGAGTAACTTGAATATCAAAAGCAAATGTACTACCTACGCCAACGGTACTACTGACACTAATTTCGCCGCCCATTAGTTGTACATACTTGCGGCTAATCGCTAAACCTAGCCCAGTTCCCTGTTGAGATTTTCTACCAATTTCAGTTTGCCCAAAAGCTTCAAAAAGTAACTCAATTTCTTCTGGGGAAATACCATGCCCAGTATCAATGACTTGGAAGTGCAGACAGACAGAATTAGCACAAGAAGCAAACAGGGAAGTCGCTGTCTGTGGAACAGGAGATTTTGAGTTTTCTACAAACAAGCCAGTCTGGTGGTGAACCAAAGTTCTGAGAGGATTTTTCAATCTACTAGGCGATTGATGTAGATGTGCAGCAGCCTCCGTAGTTACGGCTTCTGAAAGAGGTGCTTCCTTGAGTTGTAGAGTCGTGTAGTGCGGCTTTTGTGAGAGTGGGTGGCTTTGTGTGAAGTGGTGACTGGCATCAAGATACGAAGCGGTGGAAATTAAATCATCTGTACTCTCTTTTTGATTACTAATGCTTACTTTCAGCTTCACACTACCACTGTCTGTAAATTTAATGGCATTTCCCAACAGATTAAGTAAAACTTGCCGCAGTTTGCTTGAGTCGGTAATTATGTGCCTGGGAACTTCGGGTGCATATTCAAATACAAGTTCTAAGTCTTTGGCAGCAGCACGGATGTGTAACATTTGTTGGAGGCTATCCAACAGGAGAATTAAATCAAAGCTATTAACATTTAAGGTGGTTCTACCAGCTTCAATTTTGGACATTTCCAAAATGTCGTTGATTAAGTTGAGCAGATGTTCACCCGCACGATTGATGATTGCTAAGTTTTGCTGATGTTCGCTAGATAGATTACTGTCACGGTTCATAACTTGAGTAAAGCCAAGAATAACATTGAGGGGAGTACGCAACTCATGGCTCATATTTGTCAGAAATTCACTTTTGGCGCGATTAGCAGCATCAGCAGATGTTACAGCTTTTTGGAGTGCTTGCGATTGTCTTTGAGTTTGTGCTAGTAATTCAGCTTGTTGCAAAGCGACTCCCAAGTGATTGCCTATTTGTACGGCAATGTTGATTTCTTCTTTTTTCCATTGGCGGGGAGTAGAATTTTGATAACTTGCCAGTAATCCCCAAAGTTGATTGCCACAAAAAATCGGAACTGTAATATAAGCTTTGGCTTGAAATTCTTCTAAGAGGTTAATATGACAAGAATCCAATCCAGCTTTGTAAATGTCTGGTACACAAAGAAAATCTTGATTGCGGGTGAAAATACCACTTTTAATTGCTTGCAAATAAGTATCTAGTATCGGATTCTTTACACTCTTGGCGGTTTGGAGAAAGCAGCTTTCGTTTTGAAGAGTACTTTCTGTTAGATGAGGGTGATGATTTTTTTTCTCAATTAGCGAAACCCACCCATTCTCGACTGATTCGGCTACAAACTCGCCACTCCAATCGGGATGGAAACGAAATACAACGACGCGATCGCAGTTTAGAACTTGCCGTAGTTCTTGGGTGGTAGCAGAAAATATGGTTTCTAAATCCAATGTCTGGCGCATCCTCTGAATAACTTGCGTGATGGCTTGTTCCCGCTCTGCACTCTCTCGCAAGGCATCTTCGGCTAGTTTGCGATCGGTAATATCTGTAATTGTGCCGATGCAGCCTTTTAATTTCCCATCCTTACCGATTTCTGGAAAAGTTTGACAGATAACCCAAACAATTCTGCCGTCTGGGTGTGTGAAGTGACACTCAGATTTAAAAGGTTGTCTTGCTGATAATTTACTGTACCATTCGGTAAAGATGCGATCGCGATCGCTTATATGTAAAGCGTATGTCCAACCATTACCTAAGGCAACTGTTGGAGAAAGTCCAGTAATTTCGCTCCAACGCTGATTCACATATAAACAATTGCCTGCGGAGTCAGTGTGAAAAATTCCTACAGGTGAAGCTTCTGCTAAAGTTTGATAACGCTGTTGGCTTTCTTGTAATGCTATTTCAGTTTGTTTGTGCAGACGCGTAGCATCTTGCCATAAGCCATTGCTGATTTCTACCAACACTGCTCCTACGCCAGAAAGGTTATTCACATCTCCTGAAATTGGAAAGTAAGAAGCAAGAAAGTAACGCAAAACATCTGGCTGTTGAGTTGATGGGTAGCTTACTTCCACATTCAGAATAGGTTTACCTGTCTGGAGTACCTGCTCGTAACATGGCACTATCAAGGGTGCGATTTCAGGTATCACCTCATGTAGAGTCTTGCCGAGATGCTCTGCTTGAGAACAACCGTGAATCTCTGCTAAAAGTTCGTTGATTTGTACAAATCGCAATTGGTTATCTAAAATATTCATGCCAACAGGAGCGCCACAAAAAAAGGCACTAAGGTAAGCTTTTTGCCATGTCAACTCTCGTTTTTTATACTCTTTTACTTGCTTTTGAAATGTTTTAAGTTTGAGTTGAGTTTCTATACGCGCTATAACTTCTTCAGCCTGTAATGGTTCTGTCAAATAATCAACGCCACCAGATTGAAAAACTTTTACTCTTGCTGTTTCTGTGTTTAAAACATTAAGAAAAATTATCGGAATATCCTGAGTTACGGTATGAGATTTTAGTTGCTGACAAATTTCGTAACTCTCTATTTGTGACTCTCTAATAACTAGCAAAATTAAATCAGGAAGATAAGCAATCGCAGTATTTACAGCATTTTTTGTCAATTTTTCTATTTGAATTTTGTAACCTTGCTTAATGATGATATCAGATAAAAAAATTATATTATTTGGACTATCATCAACTAACAATATTTTGAACTGTTGAGCATCCATTACCATATCAAACTAGAAAACAATATTTCTTAATATAAAAAATTTCAAATTAGGAACAATTTATTTTTTGCTAAAATCTTTATAAATATAGCGTTTCCTAATCTACTTAGGTACTGAGTACATTGCTAATAAAATTGGGCAAACCTTAGCGCTTCTCTGCGTTGTAAACATTGGTTGTGTACCTCACCTAATAGGGAATCGCTATAAAACTATCACAGCGTAGTATCTATTTTTGGAGCAATCATATAGATATATTTGATAGTGAGATATAGTTCAATCAATAATAATAGTCAAATATAATTACATCTCCTTTTTGCTTTATTTTTTTGAGTAGAAATATACAAAGGTAGGGAGCCTCAAAAGCACGGATGCTCTTTACTCAGACGCAATTGAGCTTTCTGTATAGATGTCTAGCGCTTAAAAACGCCACCAAGTTCTTTGCACGTAACTGAGTACAGCTATGGCGATCGCCAAAACAAACAATAGCAAAATAATTCCTCCAGGGATAAAACTAAGTATGCCAAAACCCCTCAATACCCAAACAGCGATGGCAATACCGAGAAACAGACCAAAAGCTTGGGTTAATGTACGATTGAATTTGGAAGATTGACTCACGTAGTTTGCCTCTTAACTTAACAGTTCTTCGAGCTGAGATATAGCAATCTTAGATCGACTAAGAGTGAACCGGAGCGTTGCTGAAAATGCAATCTGCATAAAATTAGTATAATTGAGCATTTGTGCCGTTTTGCGGGGTTATAAAGCAAAAATAATGGAATTTCCAAAAAATATTCGTTTCTGCTTTCTGGCATCATTCCTACTCTGCTTGCCGCTTGATGACTTGCTCGTATTCGAGGATGGTACGAGTGATAGTAGTATCGATTAGTATGGCAATATGACAATTTTTGCAAGCTTTAAGGTAATTTTACTGAAAAAGCTGACAGATATTATTTAATATTAGTAAAAATTAGAACATAATTAGCTAAAAATATTTATTTTCGGAAATTTTGTTTATTGGGCTGGAATTGTAATTGATGGAATACACTTAATCAATAATTAAGTAGTTCCGAGTTTTAATCTCTGGAAGGTGAGGAGTTGAGGAGTGACAGAAAACATGATATTTGCATCCAATATCTCAGGCTCATGTACCCCTGGTTCGCAAATGGCTTGGAGTCAAGTTGAGCAAAATAAAATCATACAACAGGGTGAAATTTTGTTAGAAACACGAGCGCATACAGCTTGGGGTGGTGCTGTAACTGCTTGGATGTATGTACCACTAGTGCGATCGCAAGTCTGGCAACAACTCACAGATTACCCTCGTTGGGTACAATATTTTCCTGACATTACCAAAAGCGAAGTGTTGCAAAGACGAGGTGAAGTCAAGCGTCTGTATCAAGCAGCACAAAAAGCTTTTTTGTTTTTTACTGCCCATGTAGAAATTTACTTAAACGTTGTAGAAGAACTGGGGCAGAAAATTCAGTTCCGGTTAGAACAAGGCAGTTTTCACGATTTTAGTGCTGAATTGAAACTCTTAGATTGCGGTAGTGGTACTTTGCTTAGTTATGCTGTACAAGCTACTCCGAATATTCCCATTCCGTCAATTTTAATTCAACAAGCAATCAATTTTGAATTGCCAGCGAATATGCGTAAAATGCGACAAGTTCTTTGTAGTGCTCAGTAAAAACAATGACACAGGCACAAGAAGTATTAGACTTTTGGTTTGGCAAGCCCGAACAGCCAGATTACGGAAAACCAAGAGATTTTTGGTTTACTAAAAAACCAGAGTTTGATGAACAAGTGCGAACCCAGTTTTTTAATTATTACCAAAAGGCGGCAGGGGGATACTTAGACGACTGGATGCAATTTCCCGATAGTTGTCTGGCACTAATTTTGCTGCTGGATCAATTCCCCCGTAATATGTTTCGCAATACGCCAGATGCCTTTGCCACAGATTGGGAGGCACTTTCAACTGCACAGCACGCTATTGCCCAAGGCTATGACCGAAAATTATTGTCGGTACAACGCTGGTTTATTTACTTCCCATTTGAACACAGTGAAAATCTTGAGCATCAACGTCAAGCAGTAAAACTATTTCAACAACTTAGTAGCGATCCTGATAGTGCTAGTTGTATTGACTATGCAATTCGTCATATGGAAATAATTGAGCGTTTTGGGCGCTTTCCTCACCGGAATGCGATTTTAGGAAGAAACTCTACATCAGAAGAAAAAGAGTTTTTGAAGCAGCCTGGTTCGGGATTTTAGGGATTGGGAAAAGAGGAGGCGGGGACATGGAGACACGGGGAATAATTCTCCCCCACTCCCCCCTTCTTTCCCTCTCCCTCTTCTGTTCCTAATCCCTAGTCTCTAGCCCCTAGTCCCTAGTTAGGTTGTAAATTTGAGTCTGAATAAAAACTACCAGAATTACCTATAGTTTTTTGGCAACGCTGAATATCATCTCCGAAAACCCAACCTTGGGTGCCATCAGCAAGTTTTACTTGGACAAAATCGCCTCGTACTCTCATAAATAAAACTTTTTCGCCAAGATTTAATTGCTTCATTGCGCCAATCTCTGTTTGTGGTTCAGAGCGTAATTTTGCCAATAACTTGCCGCCAGAAGGAGAAACAACACGACATAATTGAGGCTGTTGTAATATCAAATTCTGTTGTGCTTTATTTTTGTTTAAATTACCAGTATTCAATAGAAATATACCCGCGATCGCACTAACTGCAACTGCTGTACCCACCTTTAATTTAGGTTGGATTCTTCTAGGCGCAATCGAAGCTGGGACTATAATCGGACTTACCGACGTTACTTTTCTGCCACCGTTTTCAGACTTTTTAATTTGTGATATCCGCATAGTCTTAGGTGCAGGTTGTGCCGATGCAAGTGTAATCGCAAAGCACTTGGAATAATCCATCGGGGTGTATCCACTAGGATACTGCTTGCAGCTTATTTCCCTGACTCTAAAATTCTGTTGTCCTAAACGCAGAGTGCTGCCAGATGCTAGAGGCATCTCTCCAGCCAATAGCAATTGCCCATCAATAATAGGAGGATTCTGCTGGCGTAGGTTCCGTAAATAAAATCTCTGTTTTGGTGAATAAAAAAAGATTTCTACGTGCAGCCCAGATATTGTCGGATCTGGTAAAACAATATCACATTGTTCAGGGTCACGACCAATACGGATTTTGCCAGGATTTTTACTCTGTTGCTTTTCCAAAATCGTGCGATACTTTACCTGAGCATCTTCTACCCACTCTAAAGTTAACTGATGTAGGCTGGTTGCAGAAGACTCAACACTTGCGATCGCACTATTGCTCGAATTACTCAACTCTCGTAACGCCGCTAATACCTCGCTGGCTGTTTGATAGCGTTCTTTGAAATGATAGCGCGTCATCTTCGCTAAAATAGCCGTTAATTCCGAGCTGATGGAAGCCAAATCTTGCCAAAGAATTTCTCCCGTATTCGGATCGTCTTGCAGTTCGTGGGGATATACTCCTGTTAGTGCCTGAATACCCATCATCCCCAAAGCGTAAATATCGCTGCTAGGACGTGGTAGACGCCGAATTTGCTCAGAGGGCATATAGCCACGAGTGCCGACGATAATAGTAATGTTTTGCTGCCCTGCTCCAATCGCAGTTTGGCTTCGCAGTTGTTTGATAGCTCCAAAGTCAATTAGAACTAATTTGTTGTCTGATACACGCCTAATTAAATTATCAGGTTTAATGTCTCGATGAATTACCCCCTGAGTATGAACAAATTCTAAGATGCTCAACACTTCAGTGAGCATTTCAATAGTTTGAGCTTCTGTCCATCTTTTTCCTAGAGGTAGTTCTCTACTGAGAGGGTGTCCTTCAATAAATTCTTGTACTAAATAAAATTGTTGGTTTTCTTCAAAGTAAGCTAAAAGTCTCGGTATCTGGCTGTGATTCCCTAACTGTTGTAGAGTGTCGGCTTCTTTTTGAAATAGCCTTCTGGCAGTTTCCAAAGATTCCGGGTCTGTACTAGTAGTTTTAAGATGCTTGAGGACACAATTGGGTTTTCCTGGGAGGTGTATGTCCTCAACAATGTAAGTTTGACCAAAGCCCCCCTCACCCAATACTTCAAGGACTTTATAATGTCCTGCTAGTAACTGACCAATCATATTGTGATGGTAATTCTAAAAAATTTACGGCAATTTTGCTTCCCCATTTAGTTATCTAGTATGTTTTATTCCTCCCAATTTTGTTCAAATATAGCGTAAATTTATTGTAAAGGATGGGACAATTAAAAGTTTATTTTTCTGGCAGCCTATGACTAAAGATTATGTGGCGTTATCAGTAGACATAAATAAAAATCCCCGGTAAATCAATGAATAACAAATTTCACAACTGAGGGTTGCCACTTTGGCATTTAGCTGAGAACTTTATATACTAGTAATTTGTTTAAATTTTTTGTTTAGTTTTTTGATGTTAAAGTAAAGAATGTGACTAAAGAGTGGAATAAAAAAGCAAATTTTTGAGTATATTTCCTCTACATTAAGGAGGATAAATACAAAGGATTTTAAGAATACTCAGCACCGAAGTTGATAAGTATCCCTGTTGACAGTTAATCTTCTCCATTTATGAAGAGAGCTACTTTTAGGTTCAATATATCTATACTTAACTTTACAAATTAAAAATCGTCCAAACATATTTTTCAGTATTTTATTTTTTCATAAGTATATATTAAGCCAAGTATTAAAAACACAGTTCTCCGACTTCTTTAAGAAGTCGGAGAACTAATAGAAATAGTTCCTTTTATCTGTTCCCTGTTCCTCGTTCCCTTTTAATAGATGCCAGTCCAAGAGCGAAGTATCGGGATAATATAAGAAATAGGTGTTGTTTCTCCCACTTTGACTTGAACTGAGGTAATGGTACCAGATGATAATTTTAGTAGTGACCCCTGTGAAGATGACCATTTATAACCACTTGGCGTAGTTGGATCTTCTTTTAATTGCACAAAAGCTTGAACTTTACCTTCTCCTTTGCCTGCAAGGCTAGCTGCAATTTCTTGATTGCCAACCAGTGCGGCAATATCTTCTGTTGTTACAGGAAAGGAAGAAATATCTGCGATCGCTCCTAAGATGCCCCCTTCTCGCTCACGCTTGGCAAAGCTGGGAGTAACTTGTACGGACATTCCAGGTTTAATTTGTTTACCATCTTTGTTAGCAAAGTAAACAAGGCTCACAAGTTTTGTTTTAGGATCTTCTGCTTCGATTGAGCCAAGGCGAATACCCGAATTAACAATTTGACCTGGAACAACACTTACTTCTAATACTTGACCGTTATATTTACTAATGATTTTACTTTCTTTTGCTAATTGTAATTCTAACTGAGCAATGCGACGCTTAACTTCTCGGATTTGATTCGTTTTTTCTATAGATTGCTGAAGTTCTTGGGTTTGTAATTTTGTTTCTTGAGTTTTTAAGTCTTTAATTCTAGTACTAATTTCATCATTTTTATTGAGATTTTGTAAATAATCTCTTTGAGCATTGGTTGTTTGAATATCAAGCTCTTTTAACTGTGTTTCAATGTCTAATAATTGTGTCTGAGTATTGAAATATTCTTGCTGAGTTTGCACAAATAAATCTTGGCTGATTGCGCGTTCTTGAAAGAGGTGACGTCTGTTTTCAACTCGTTGTTGCAAGATTTCTAGCAAGTAGCTAATGTGTTTCTTTCTTTGCCTCAAGCTGTGGCGTTTTTGGGCGATCGCGCTCATTGTCTGATCTCGCAACTTTGGCGTCACTTGCTCTCGCTTGAGGCTGCTTTCCATATCCATCCGTTGCTGTTTGAGGATTTGGATTTGCTGGGCAATTAGCTGTTTTTTTAACTTATCAATTTCTTGATTCTGAATTTGTAGTTGCTGCAACTTTGCTTTCTCTTGCTGCAACTGCTGCTTTAAGGTAGATTGGTCGATAACAGCAAGCACATCCCCTTTTTTTACAATATCTCCTGGCTTGACTTTTAAAGTTAGTAATTGACCGGAACTAGGAGATTGAAATTGCACTATATGCCGGGGACGAATGAGAATTCCTTGCCCTGTCACAGTTAGGGGAATTCGCCCAAATACACTCCAGACTCCAGCCATAGCAACTAAAAAGCCCATAGCAGTTAGGGTTAGCCATGCTTGGGGCTTGACAACTTGAATTGCTTGATCTAACTGTTCAGGAGAAGACAGACGATCAAGGGCTTCTTGGCGGAAGATTTTATTTTGTTTGATCTGCATTGTTCTTCGTTCTTCTCCTTTCTATAGCCAGTTCACGGTGATTTTTGTTATTTGTCCTTTGTTCTCTGTTACAAAGTTATAAGCGCCGCAAGCCAGCGCACCCTGCGGGTAGCTACAAAAGCGTCTACAGACTTTACACTTTTTCATTGGTAATTAAAAAGCACTTCTAGCCCATATACAAGAGAGAAGCAACAGTGATTTCATCTCCGTTTAAAGGCTTAGGCACTTTCAAATAAAAAAACACTTAACAACCTCACGCAATAAAACTCTGTATTCCTTATTTCTTCGTGCTCTTAGTGTCTGGAGTGGTTAGGGAAAAACTAGGGTAGCGCAAGCAGCGATCGCTAATAATGAAAAAATTCTCGCCAAAGACTACTAGTTTTTACCAGTGCCTTTAACGAGAATTAACAACACACTTACTCCCACAACACAAAAGGGAGGTCTTTAAATTTCCACTATTTTAACGTCTTATGTTGAATTTCTGTTAATTTACAGATAAATCGGGTAAAAGTAGGGGAGGCGATCACTATTTATCAGTAATCTCTCACTTATATTTCTTTTTAGTTCACAATAAGAATTTTCTTTGTAGAAAAACTCCTGCAAGAAACTCTGCGCTGAGTATCGAACTTAACCAGATTTTGCGTGCAGGAGGTGTTGGGAGACGACTTTTTTGTTTTTAAATTAGAGATAAATCGGGTAGAACTAGGGGAGAAAATCGTCTGGTTAGAAAAAATTTCTCAGATAAAGCGGGGTGATCCCTTGTCTGCCGTTTCTACAAGAGATTCAGTAATCAAATTGGATTACTTAGTGGACATGATTAAATGTAAAATGGCAATTTCTAGAAAGCAGATGGAAACAACCTTTAACATTCTGCCATCTGCCTTCTACTTATATAGATGATCTGTAGATTTGCTTATAGATAAATGCGTCAGCAAGAAAATGGCGTTACAATCTCTATACCAAGTTGCCATTTACATCTTGGATGAAATCAGGAGTTAGTGGTGAGCGCTCAACAGCAAGAGCAAATAGAGCAATTACAGGCAAGCCTCAGCAAAATGCAATTAGCACTGGAAGTAATCGCTGATGCTGTAGTTTGGGTAGGGGAAGAGCAACAGATACAATGGTGCAATTCTAGCTTTGAGCGTCTAATTAACCAGTTCCACAGTCAAATTATTGGTTCTAGGTTTAGTGAGATATTGCCTCTTTTTCAGTCAGAGCAACCTGTAGCTATTGAGGCGTACCCCGATGTCCAAATGCACAAAGGGAATTACATAACAACAAATTATGAATTTAAACAAAAAGATAATTGGTTACTTTTACAAATCTCTGGAAAATGTGCAGGATTAAACGATAAATCTGCGGTAATAGTGATTAGAGATATCACTTTGGTAAGGCCAGATCACACTTGCGTTCAACAAGTAGAACAATCACTACAAGAAAGCGATGAGCATTTGCAGACACTGATTAATGCTTCGCCAGATATTATCTGCTTTAAAGATGGTGCAGGAAGGTGGTTAGAGTCGAATCAGGCTAATTTGGAATTTTTAGGACTACAAGGTGTTGAGTATAAAGGTAAAACAGATATAGAACTAGCGCAATACAGTATTTTTGATCGTGATGCTTTACTCAATTGCATCCAAACGGATGAACAAGCCTGGCAAAAGGGATCTCTTTATAGAGTAGAGGAAGTTATTGCTCGATCAGATGGCACGGTGAGCATTTTTGATATGATCAAAATCCCCTTGTTTCAGCATGATGGCAGACGCAAGGGATTGTTGACATTAGGGCGAGATATTAGCGATAGTAAACGAGCAGAAGAAGCTCTGCGCCGCAGCGAACAAAAATATCGAAATATTTTTGAGAATTCTCTAGTGGGTATTGGTCGTACTCGTCTTGAAGATGGGTTATTTTTGGAAATAAATCAACCTTGTGCAGAAATAATTGGCTATAGTTACGTTGCTGATCTAATTGGTAAGCGTTATGCACCCGAATTTCATGTCAATCCAGGCGATCGCTCTTGGCTATTAACTCAAATAGAACAGCATGGTGAAGTACGTAATTTTGAGATCCAATTACGTCGCCGTGATGGTGTTATAAGTTGGGGGCTAATGTCTGCTCGTGCCAACAAAGAAGAATCTTGCCTGGATTTTATGATTGTTGATATTAGTGATCGCAAATTAGCAGAGGAAGCTAGCAAAGCCTCGGAAGCTAGACTCAACACAATTCTTGATAGCGCCCTAGCTGCAATTTATCGAATTCGAGTGTATGCCCATCGCGATTGGGATTTTGAATACTGCTCGCCAAAAAGCCTACAGCTTTGGGGATATTCTCCCGAAGAGTTATTAGCAGATAAAACTTCTTTTGTGTCGCGTATTTTGCCTGAAGATTTGGCAGCTATTTATGAAAAAGCCTACGATGATATTTTTGCAGGACGAACTTACGAGGGAGAGTATCGGTATAATCATCCCGATGGTAATCTGCGTTGGATTTCTCTTACTATTACCTCTGTACGAGATGAAGTTGCAGACTACTGGATTGCAACAGTTATTTCTACAGATATAAGCGATCGCAAGCAGCGAGAGGTAGCTTTAAGTTTAATTGTCGAAGGCACAGCAGCAAAAACTGGTGATGAATTTTTTAGCTCCTGTGTCCGTTATCTGGCTCAAGTACTACAAGTTCACCATGCTGTTGTCACAGAATGCATCGATGAAACCAAAACTAAAGCGCGCACTTTAGCAGTTTGGTTAGATAAACAAAGTGAAGAAAACTTTGAATATGAGGTGCGTGGCACTCCTTGCGAACAAGTCTTACAAGGCTACTTATGCTACTATCCTCAAAAGATTCAAACTCTTTTCCCCGATGATACAGATTTAGTTACTGTCGGTGCTGAGAGTTATTTGGGAGTTCCCTTAATTAATGCCTCTGGTAAAATCTTGGGTCACTTGGCAGTAATAGATAACGAACCAATGGTAGACGATCCAGGCAGAGAATTGATATTAAGAATTTTCGCTGCTCGTGCCGGTGCTGAACTAGAACGCAAACGCGCAGAACAAGCTCTGCAAAAGAGTGAATTAAAATTTCGCACTATGGTTGAAAATGCCAGTGATATTATTTCCTTGATGACACTAGAGGGCAAAATAACTTATGTATCACCAAATATGACAGGAATAATGGGATACAATGTCGCGGAGTTAGAAGAAAAATATTTTGCGCCCTTTATTCATCCTGACGATGTAGCTGTTAGTTTTACCACACTGCAAAAAATTGTCGAATTTGGTGGAAATCAATCGACAGAGGTGCGAGCAAGACATAAGAACGGCAGTTGGCGATGGCTAGGCAGCAACGTCTCTAAAGTAGTTACACTGAGTGGTGATGAATTCATTATTACGTGTGCGCGTGATATTACAGAGCGCAAAATAGCAGAAGAAGCCTTAGAGCGTCGCGCTCAAGCAGAAAGTTTACTCAGCAGCATTTCTCGCCACTTTATCGATCAAGATTTAGATACTGCCATTAATTTTACGCTCCAGGCGATCGCTCAATTTATTGGTGCTGATCGCTGTTGTATTTTTGAGTACTCGCAAGATCGCAGCCACGTGCATCTGAGCTATGAATGGTGTGCTGCTAATATTGAACCATTAACTTATATGGCTAGAGAAGGAGCTGTGACAATGTTCCCTCGACTAGCTGAAATTGCTCACGGCAAAGTTTGTCAAATTTCCTGTGTCGCAAACTTACCATCCGATGCGCCAGAGAGAATAATGTTTGAAAGTCAGTCTATCCAATCAATGGTTGGAGTGCCGATGATTCACTCTGATCGAGTAGTTGGGTTTGTTGGTGCAGATGTAATCCAAAACTGTAAAATTTGGAGTCAAGAAGAAATTAACTTTCTCAAACTGGTAGGCGAATTAATCGCGATTGGTAGAGCAAGACATCAAGCAGAAGAAGCACTACGAGTAGCCAAAGAAGCAGCAGAAGCAGCAAACCGAGCCAAAAGTGCGTTTTTAGCCAACATGAGCCACGAATTACGCACACCGCTTAATGCCATCCTTGGATTTGCCCAACTCATGGAGAGAGATCCAGCCTTAAATAGCAGACAACGTGAATCATTAGCAACAATTAACCGTAGTGGAGAACATTTACTCAACTTAATAGACGACGTTTTGGAAATGTCCAAAATCGAAGCAGGGCGAGTCGTTTTTAACCCCGAATCTTTTGATTTATTTGGACTATTGCAAACGCTACAACAAATGTTCCAAATCCGTGCACAAGCCAAGCAGTTATTCCTCACATTTGAAATCGCCCCAGACTTACCACAATACATTCATACTGATGAAGGAAAACTCCGCCAAGTTCTCATCAACCTCTTGAGTAACGCAGTCAAATTCACCCAGCAAGGAGGAGTAACACTGCGTGCAAGAAGAGGACACAGGGAGGTGGGGAATCAAGACGACACGGGGAGGTGGGGACACGGGGAGGTGGGGAATGTTTTTGATAACGTCTGTGCGTCTTCTTCATCTACCCAATCCCTAATTTTCGAGGTAGAAGACACCGGATGCGGAATCGCACCAGAAGAAATCGAAAATTTGTTTAAGCCCTTTGTGCAGACAAGCAGTGGCATCCAAATGCGAGAGGGTACCGGATTGGGACTTACTATCAGCCATCAATTTATCCGAATCATGGCTGGAGAAATTCGCGCTCACAGCAAACTTGGGCAAGGTTCAACATTTAGTTTTAATGTGCAAGTCAAAACCACACAACCATTACAAGCTAAAACCCAACTAACCAAAAGCCGTGTCCTGCAATTGGCACCACAACAGCCTCATTATCGTATTTTAGTTGTAGATGACCGTCAAGAAAACCGCGAACCAATTTTACAATTGTTAAGCAGCGTTGGTTTTGAAGTTGAAGCTGCAACAGACGGGCAACAAGCAATAGCACTATGGCAAACATGGCAACCGCAGCTTGTGTTCATGGATATGCGGATGCCTGTGATGGATGGTTATGAGGCAACTAGGGAGATTCGAGCGAGGGAGGCAACAGGACAAAAAGACAAGGAGACAAGGGGAGGTGGGGAAAATCTTTTTGTGTCTAGAATCCGTACTGTAATTATTGCTCTGACAGCGAGTGCTTTTGAAGAACAAAAGGCAACAATTTTGGCGGCAGGTTGTGATGATTTGATTCGCAAGCCTTTTCGAGAACAGGTACTGTTTGAAAAAATTGCCCAACATTTGGGAGTAAGTTACCTTTATGCACAACCAGAAGCGATACTAGCACAGGAAAAAAATCCACAAGCAAGCCCAGCGATACTATTTTCTGAGTTAATCACAATCATGTCTGCACAATGGTTAGCACAATTACATCAAGCAGCTTTGCAGGTTGATGGCGATCGCATCATACAACTGCTTGAGCAGATCCCCCAAACTCATTCTGCATTGGCAGAGGGAATTACTGATTTGGTTCGTCGTTTCTGCTTTGATGAAATTCTGGAATTGACTGGAAACTTGCAGTAATAGTTAATATCAAGTCTGGCACAAGTATGCTAACCACCGAAAGCAAAAGGAAAAACTAACTTTAAAGCGGCTGTTACTAGTAGATTAACCAAAGCAATAGGTAGCAAAAACTTCCACCCCAAATTTAGTAATTGGTCGATACGAACGCGAGGCACCGTCCAGCGTAGTAAAATGGCAAGAAATACCAGGAAATAGGCTTTTAGCAAAGTCATGGTGATGCCCAATGACGCCGCGACAATCTGCAACACAGGGTTGTTGGCGCTGACTCCCAACCAGCTAGCTATCAGACTCATCGGAATGGGAAAATCCCAACCTCCCAAATACAAAACGGCTAATAACAACGCAGAAAGCACTAAATTCACATACGAAGAAATGTAAAACAGAGCAAATCTCATGCCAGAGTATTCTGTTTGATAACCTGCTACTAGTTCCTCTTCGGCTTCGGGTAAATCAAAGGGCAATCGTTCGCATTCGGCAAGGGCTGCGATCCAAAATATGATAAAACCGATTGGTTGTCGCCAAATGTTCCAACCCAGGATACCGTATCCAGATTGCTGATTTACAATATCAACGGTGCTAAGACTATTAGACATCATTACTATTGCCAGCACGCTCAAAGCTAAAGGTATTTCGTAACTGATTGACTGCGCTGCGGCTCGCAAACCTCCTAAGAGGGAGTACTTATTATTCGATGCGTAGCCAGACATCAGCAAGCCAATGGGTTGAATACTTGATAAAGCTATCCACAAAAATACTCCCATACCTACGTTGCTGATGATCAAATTCTGTCCAAATGGCACAATTAGGTAAGAGAGAAATACTGGAAGTATTACAATCACTGGGGCAAGGGTAAACAACAACACATCTGATTTCGCTGGCACTACGTCTTCTTTAAAGACTAACTTTAAACCATCTGCGACGCTTGCCAATAATCCGAATGGCCCTATATACTCTGGGCCAATCCTTTGTTGTACGGCAGCAGAAATCTTTCTTTCTTGCCATATACAAATTAACACTCCCACTGTGGCACCAACTATCATCAGCACCATTGGTAGCGGCATCCAAATTGCTTTTGCTATTCCCAGTGGTACTCCTATATCCAAAAGAGATTGGATAAAACTTTCTTGTAAGTCAATTCCTGTACTCATATTTGCCAATTCCAAATTGCTTGAACTTTTAACGAAACTTTTGTGTCTGCTGCTATCAACCCTTGAATTTGTTGAATTTAACAAAAAGACACAATTATGTTTCTTCTAAATAAGCAAAATTGGCACTCTCATGTCTTGCAAGTTATTCCGATTTTTGTAAGTTATTGCTATTTGTTTTGAAATTGTTTGGGTGTTACACCAAGCAAGCGTTTGAAGTGCATATTCAGATTACTTTGATTAGCAAAACCAACCTTGAGGGCAATTTCAGCAATACTTGTTTGTTTTAACAACAGCAATTCCTTAGCACGGGCAATTCTGGTGTGAATAACAAATTTATGGGGGGTAAAACCTGTTGATGTTTTAAAAAGTTTCAGAAAATAACGCGGACTCATTTGTACTAACGCTGCTAGTTCTGCTAATCCTATATCTTCGTTAAGATGGGCGTGAATATAATCAATTACTATTTGTAACTTGTGTCGAGGTAAACCATCTTGATAATCACGCCAACTAAGTTTTTGCGTTGAGTAGTTTTGCAAAAGATGAACAGCCAAGGCGTTAGCCATCGTTTCCGCATACAGACGGCTTCCTGCCCCGTCATTTTCTAGCATTGTCTTAAGTGCTAGCCCAATTTGGTAGACTAGTGGATCGGAAATAGCAAAGTGTGGTGCTAGCTCTACCTGATCAGGGTCAAACGACTCATAAATTGCACGCCTAAAAACTACTTGTTCAAAACCGAGAAGAATTATACTGAATGCTGTATCCCACTGAGCACGAGTAGCAATATTTGCTGGTGTAATAACAATATCACCTGGAAAAATTTGTTTTCTGTAAAATTGCCCGTCAATTGATTGCTCGTAGTTGATTATTTTTGGTACTTGTGTAAAAATAGCGACTCCGTGTTGTGGAGCAAATACTTCAGGAGTTTCATGAGCAGGTTGACAGTCATATGCAAAATAAAATCCGTTCCACAGTGTTGGCAGGTTAGTTAAAAGTGGCGATCGCGAGTAAACGCGTTGATATCCTGCCTCCTTTTCCTGAGAAAAATCGATACTTAGGGATTTTGCTTTTGGCATTGTGCTTCTGGTTAATCAAGCCATTAAGGTTAACGATTGGTTATGTAGTCATTAGTTAGTGGTTGGTTGTTCTCCCCTGTCCCTGGTGCTCCCCAGCTTCCCCAACCTCCTCATCTCCCCATCTCCTTGTCCCCACCTCCCCTTGTCTGTTTTTAATCTTCTCGCTGTACTTCTTGTACCTCACCAACTTCAAAAATTAAAGTAAAAGATTGCCCCATTTCTCGCTCAATAAATTCTTCCAATAACTGCACTTGCCTAGGAGTTACGGGTTCCCTTGCCCGCACGTTGAGACGAATTTGTGGTGGATTGGTTAACCAGTTAGTTTCTAGTGTAAGTAACTGTAATCTTTGAAAAGTAACAGTTTTGCTTAATAATGCTCGTCGTACACTAGTTTCTAACTGTGCTTGGCGAAGCAACCTATAAAAGCTTACGCCTAGGGGAATGACAAGAATAACCGTCAAAGCTATAGTCCAAAGCAGGGGTTTTCGCGCCCGATGCAAAGATGCGTAACCTGCTAGCAAAAATGTCAGCATACATGAAAGAGTTATGCCTAGCAGGTTCGTCAGGTATAGCAGGGTTGCTCCAATACTGAGCGAAAAGTTTGCCTGTGATAATCCTAAGCCAATCACACAAATTGGAGGCATTAAGGCAACAGCAATAGCCGTTCCTGCCAGGCTTCCAGAAATTTTCGGTTCCACTTTAGCGTAACCACTGATACCACCAGCCGCGACTGCAATCCCTAAATCTAATAGAGTTGGTTCCGAACGTGCCAGCACCTCGCTGCCAAATCTAGGAAGACTGACAAATAGTCCTAAACCGTAGGCGATCGCAATTGCAATGATTGTTCCCACTGCTACGGCAATGACTCCTTTGCGGAATAAAATCACATTTCCTTGCAAAGCCCCGTAAGCCAAAGCTCGAATTGGCAACATCAAGGGTGCAACAATCATAGCTCCAATTATGACCGCGCTACTGTTAGTTAATAAGCCAAAAGTAGCGATCGCACAGGAACCAACAATCAAAATCAAATAAGAAGAGTCTAATACTGATTCTGCCAGCAATTCTATTTCTAGCTGTTGAATTTGGACAGGCTCAACTACTTTCTTTTTAAAATTTTGGAAGCGGTTTTGCAATTTTCCGAGCACAAGGTTTTTAACCTGATTAATCTCTAATTTGTTTAGCTATATGATGGTTTTCTACACACTTATGTTGCAATTAGATAAATAGCCATTGCTGAATTACGCACATGAAGAGGAAGGGGAGAATCGATCAGCACGTTCTTGCTCCTTGTCTGCGCCAGTCGCTACAACACGCTTAACCCACAAAGGCGCGCTGGCTCCTCTGCCCTCTGTCATCTCCTTCTACTCAGGAAGGAGCTTGCCGCCATTGATCTAAAATATCCTTAAATAAAACTTCTTCTATCCAGGTTTTAGCAACCACTGCTAATGGTATTGCCATCAATAATCCCAAAGCTCCAAACAGAGTGACGAAAACTATTTGTGCTGTTAAAGTGACAGCAGGTAATAATGCTACCTGTTTTGCCATGACTGTTGGAGTGAGCCAGTAGCTTTCAATATTTTGAATGATGATATATAAAATTAAAACTGCTCCGGCTTTCCATGGGGTATCAACAAAAGCTATTGCCATTGGCAGCACTACACTTAAAGTTGGGCCTATATTAGGAATAAAATTAAGTAAACCTGCTAAAACTGCATGAGCTAGCACCAGTGGTACTCCTAGAATCCACAACCCCACTCCGCTAAGAACCCCAATAAATACCATTTCAATCAAAGCACCAATTGTCCAATTACCTAAACCTTGCGCACAACGAGAAAGAATTTCTTCGACTCTAGGACGATAAAAGGCGGGAAAGAAGCGCACAAAAACTCTACAGTAAGGTTGGGGATTAACAAGTAGCATTAAAGTTAAAACAATAACCAAGAGAAATTCTAAGATTGCAGTGACAGAGGTAGAAAAAATAGCGATCGCCTGTTGCAGAAAATTAGTAGCCAAAGGCTGAAGTTGTTCAATCAGTCGATTAAAATCAGGAATCTCTGGTAAATAAGTCTCTAAAAAGCGCTGCTCTAACCAATTAATAGCCCTCTGTATTTGATTGATTCCAGTTGGTAAGAGCGTTGCTAACTGCCTAAGCTGCTCGATAAATGGTGGCACAATCAAAAAGAAAACGCCAACTAGTAGCGTTATGACAATACCCAAACTTAGCCACACAGCCCAAATCCGCTTGATACCAGACTGCTGAAATCGCCGTACCAGTTGATTAATCGCTACTGCTAAAACTACAGCAGTGAATAATAGCAACAATAGCTGCCGAATTTGCCAAAGGATGTAAAGCGAAATCACCAGTGCTAGAAATCCCAGCCATTGTCCAAGTTTCATTTTGTCTATTTTTTGGAATTTTAGTTTGTGTGACGTTTAATATTCAGCTTTTCTAGTCTACTTTCTAAATATGATTACAAAATGACTCAAGAGAAATCAGGGCTACTAGCATTTAATGCTTAATCCTTTTGAAGCCAAAGGCAGAATAAGTTGAAACGTTGAACCTTTTCCAACTGAACTTTTGACGCTAATTTCACCACTGTGAGATTGGATAATTTGTTGAGTAATCGCTAACCCTAAACCAAATCCTCCTGTTTTGCGAGAACGCTTTTTATCCACTCGGTAAAACCGCTCAAAAATGTATGGCAGATCAGCTTTAGGAATACCAATACCATTATCTGTAACTTGAATTACAGCCCAGCGTGATTGGGTATGTAGCTGTAATTGAACTTGACCACCACAAGGTGTATATTTGCAAGCATTACTTAGTAAATTAACTACAGCTTGGTGTAGTAATAATTTATCACCAAGTACATCTACACTACTGATAGGTAACTTAGAAATTAAACTGATATGTTGTGCTTCTGGTTGTGTGCCATATTCATCAATTATTAGCTTCAGTAAGCTAGTTAAATCGACTTCTTGCAAAGATTCATTGGGTAATCTGCCTTGATAACGGGCAAGAAACAGCAGATTATTTACCAAACTACTCATCGACTTACCAGTATCAAAAATCTTTTGAAAACGCTGACGCTGTGTCTGGGGATCGCTAGATTTAGACAGTAAACCATACTGGGCATTGCTGATAATAGCTGATAGAGGCGATCGCAATTCATGAGAAGCGTCAGCCGTAAACCGTTGTAAATGCTCGTAGCTACGGTAAATTGGTTGCATTGCCATACCTCCTAACCACCAACCAGTCAGTGCAATCACACCTAAAGTGATAGGTACAGAAATTGCCAGTACCAAACGGAAGCTTGCCAAAGCATTTTCTGTGGAAGTCATTGGCATCGCCACCTGTAAATAACCAATTAATAAATTATCTTGGTAAACAGGTAATGTTACTTGACGCAGCCATATTTGCTTGTTATCAGTCTTGATAGTATCAAACCCACCTGGCACTAATAGGCGATCATGAGGAGCCACACCGAAAAATTGCACCAGTTGCTTTTTATCATCGTACCAACGTGCATACACCAGCTGGCTATCTGGCAATGGTTGTACTCTACTTCCCAACAATGGTACATGTTCTAAGTCTACCTGTTGCTCACCTTTGTACAGTTCTGACTTTACATTTGCTGCCATAACGATGGTTTTTTTGTAGAGTAATCGATCCAGTTCCTCCAACTGATCTATAACTTCTAGATAATAAACTACCGCCGCAAATATAATTAGGATACTCCCCATTGCGAGAGTGAACCAACTTGCAAGATTACGACGGCTACGATTAAACATATTTAGTTAAGAGTCATTAGTTATTAGTTCTTGGTTAATAGTTAATAGTTAATGGTTGGTGGTTTGGTACTCTCCCCCGCCCCTATTCTCCCACTCTCAATATTCAGGTGGACGGAAGCGATAACCCATACCATATACTGTTTTGATCCAATCTTCTGCACCTACTAACTGCAAGCGGTGCCGCAACTTGCGTACTAACACAGTTAGGGCATTACTTTCTGGCTCCATACCCCATTCCCACAAAGCTTCTTCCATTTGGTTGCGAGTTAAAACTTGATTGGGGTGACGCATTAAATATTCTAGCAGTTGCGCTTCACGAGGAGATAATTCTATTTTTTTTTGACCACGTTCTACACTCAAGTTAGCCAGCCGTAGCTGTAGATCTGATATGCAAAGAGTATCTCCTTGCCAATTTGGAGATCTACGCCCTAGAGCACGCACCCTCGCCAGTAGTTCGATCAAGTCGGCGGGTTTAACCACATAGTCATCTGCTCCCGCATCTAAACCCATGACTTTATCCGGCGTAGTGTCTTTAGCAGTTAGCATCAACACTGGTGCAGTTTTACCAGAGAGACGATATTGACGGCAAAGACTCAACCCGCTAATTGTTGGTAACATCCAGTCTAAAATTAACAGGTCATATTCTTTTTGAGAAATTAGCCATTGAGCAATTTCTCCATCTTCTGCTGCATCTACAATATATCCAGCTTCAGATAGGATACCCTGTAATGGCTCCAACTGTTCCAAGTCATCTTCTACCAGTAATATTCGCATAAAACATTAGAGGTAAGCCTTTGCAGTAAAAGTGATAGTCTTTTATTTCATAGTATAAAAGTCAAAATATCATTAATGTCTTCCACAAGAAAGACTTTGTTTTATATTTTAGATGGATTAATGTGGCGGAGATACTCTATCCCTAGACAGTTTTAAAGACTATTAAATTTGTACGTAAAAGTCGAATGATTATTGTTAAATTATTTAAAGGTTACAGATTATGTCTTACCAACGCTTGCCATTTTTATTATTTTTATTACCTCTACTTTTAGTAGGAATTGTTTTTTGGGTGACTAGTGATTTAGTAACAAAACAATTGTTGAGTCTTCCTTACAGAACTTTCAACAAGTTACAAGCAGATCAACTGCCGCAGGCACATCTAAAATTAAATTTTAAAATTGTTGCTATCGAAATTGAAAAAGAAGAGAAAGTTACTCAAGTTGAAATTAAAACAGGAAATTCGATAATTAAAAAATTAGAGTTTGAATTTCTTAACTCTAATTATAATTCTTATGAATTAGCGATCGCTCAAAAATTGGGTTTTGATCCTCAAATCAAAAAACTTAAATCTCCAAGTCAATTAAAAATAGAAATTCCAGTTAATTTAAAAGTCATTAAAGCTGAAGTTAATCAAGAACAAGGATTTAGTTCTGTAGTAGTTAAAACTGCTAATGATCCTTTAACCAATTTAGAGTTTATGCTTCCATTGACTGAGATAAACCTATTAGAGGTAAGGATTGCTCAAGTATTGAACTTACCTATAGAAGAAGTTAGAAATCTCATCCGTTATCAAATTAAAAAATAAATACTTGTATTCAACCACAAATATACAAACCATCCAGAGCGTACAGACACTAAAAAAAGTTCAACATCATGGGTGATTGCATATTATATATAATCTGGATGTAAAATCCCACAAGACTTTATCACCACTTGTGATGGATGTATTTAGGCGGATTGCGCAGCAAAAGAATTTTGTCTTCACGGGCTATTGAGGTAGAGATGTGTACGCTACGCGATCGCTTAGTTGCAGATATGAAAAAAATTCCTACAATATCTAGAAAAGAAAAAAAGTAACTGTTACCCATCTTCCTAAATTAGCTAGATGGATACAGATACTTTTTGACAACCTTGGTAAAGCTGTTGTATTTATGACTCTTTCATCCCGCTTTCATGCAATTGTTGGCCTGATAGGTACTTTTACGTTACCATTGCTACAAATTGAAATGGCGATCGCTTCACGAGCAACCCCAGATAGTATTGCTCAGGGGCTAACAGTTCACATTGATGGAACCAAGACTAGTTCTGAGGCAAAAATAGATTGCCAAGGCAATACGTACAATATTTTTACTAAAAATTCTCAAACACTTGCCTCAGCACAATCAGCGCAACTAGCACAGCCAATTTCTCTTCAACAACTTCAACTTACACAAAACGTCTCCAATTCCAGGTTATTAAAGCGATCGCCTAAAGAATTAATAGATGAAGTTTGGCAAATTATTTACCGTCAGTACATAGACAGTAGTTTTAATCGACTAAATTGGCAAGCTGTTCGTCGTGAGTACTTAAGCAAATCTTACAACAGCAAACAGGAAGCTTATAAGTCCATCCGAGAAATGCTCAAAAAGCTAAATGATCCATACACCCGATTTATGGATCCACAGGAGTTCAAGAATTTGCAAACGGAAACTTCTGGTGAATTGACAGGTATCGGTATTCAGATTGGTTTGGATGATAAAACCAAACAACTAATTGTGATTGCTCCTATTGAGGATACACCTGCTTTTAAAGTTGGGATTTTAGCAAAAGATATTATCCTCAACATTAACGGTAAAAGCACACGGGGAATGGATACCGATCAAGCTGTATCCTTAATTCGAGGTGAACCAGGAACTAAGGTTAACCTGACAATCTTGCGCAATGGGCAACAAAAAAAATTTACAATTACACGGGCGCGTATTGAAATTCATCCTGTAGAGTTTTCCCAAAAGCAATCTCCGGTAGGGAGTATTGGCTATATTCGTCTCAAACAGTTTAGTGCAAATGCTACTAAAGAAGTGCGAGACGCAATTAAAAACTTAGAAAGTAAACAAGTAACTGGCTATATTCTGGATTTACGAAATAATCCTGGTGGATTATTCTCCTCTAGCGTGGAAATTGCTAGAATGTGGCTTAATCAAGGTGCGATCGTCTCCATGATTGACAGGCAAGGTGAAGTCGAACGAGAAGTGGCAAACGGACGCGCTTTGACAAATAAACCCCTGGTTATATTGGTGGATCAAGGTAGTGCCAGTGCCAGTGAAATTGTTTCTGGTGCTTTACAAGACAATAAACGTGCTGTTTTGGTTGGCAGTAAAACATTCGGTAAAGGTTTAGTGCAATCAGTACGTTCCCTAGACGATGGTTCAGGATTGACAGTGACAATTGCGAAATATCATACTCCCAGTGGTAGAGATATTAACAAGCAAGGAATTCTTCCCGATATAGCTGTGGATTTGAACGATAAACAGCGACAAAATTTATGGCTTCAAGAACGAGATAAAATCGGCACCCTAGCAGATCCCCAATTTGCTAAAGCAGTGGAAGTGTTAGGCAAATTAAAAAGATAAATTACCTTTCCGGTGGACTAACTTTGGATAGAAGTAGGCTAGCACAGCAATATCTACTATTTATCTAGTGTTGCTTATGTTTGCTATGTCTTTTGTGCCTCAATTAGATCATCACCGCAAAGAAATCCTCCGTGGTGTTCTTGCCGTTTCTATCATCATCGTCGGTATCACTCATTTTATTAGACCAGAGCAATACGCCCGTATTGTACCGCCGCCGTTTCCACCCTTTGTGTCTGTCTACATCAGTGGTGTTTTTGAGATTTTAGGTGGTATTGGTTTAATGATTCCATTTGTGAGTGTGGCAGCAGCATGGGGATTAATCGCTTTGTTTATCGGGGTGTTTCCTGCCAATATTTACATGACTTTGCACAATATTAAAGTGGAGGGAATTCCCCACAGTCAGTTGCTTTATTTAGTAAGGCTACCCTTCCAAGCAGTATTGATTGCCTGGGCATACTGGTATACTCGCAATCCACAAGCACAAGCTGGAGCATCGAAAGTTGCAGAAAAAGTATGAAAAGCCTACAGTAGCCAGTTTTGTATTTTGTAGCGTGTGTTAGCGAAGCGTAACCACGGTATAAGATTTTCAGTGCGTTAGGACTAATGTCCATAACGCACCCTGGTATAAATATTAACGTGACACTAGAAGTCGATTAAGCTTCAAGTAATCACAGTTGGTTTTTCCATGCCTGTGAGTGCGCGTACCTGAGCAACTTCATCTGCGATCGCTATTAAGTCTGCAAGACTTTGCTGTGGATCGAGATCGTGCTTGCTTGGATCGGGTTCATAGCTTTCTAAATAAATTCGCAGCGTCGCGCCTTGAGTACCAGTGCCAGAGAGGCGATAGACAATGCGAGAACCATCGGTAAATCCAATCCGGATACCCTGATTTTTACTCACACTACCATCTACTGGATCGGTATAGCTAAAATCATCGCTGTACTCTACCTCGCGATCGCCAAATTTTTTCCCTTTGAGAGTAGGAATTTGATCACGCAGTTTGGTAATCAATTGGTTAGCGCGATCGCTATCTACGGCTTCGTAGTCATGACGCGAGTAGTAATTGCGACCATATTTTTGCCAATGTTCCCGCATCAGTTGTTCGACGGGTTGTTGTTTGACTGCGAGGATATTCAGCCAAAATAATACTGCCCACAATCCATCCTTTTCACGGATATGGTTGGAACCAGTACCAAAGCTTTCTTCTCCACAAAGAGTGATTTTACCCGCATCTAACAAGTTACCAAAGAACTTCCACCCCGTTGGTGTTTCGTAGCAATCGATACCCAAACTAGCAGCAACTCGATCAACGGCTTGACTAGTGGGCATAGAACGCGCCACTCCCGCTATGCCATCTTTGTAACCTGGAACTAAGGTAGCATTAGCTGCTAGAACTGCTAAACTATCGCTCGGTGTGACAAAAAATTTGCGTCCCAAAATCATATTGCGATCGCCATCGCCATCAGAAGCAGCACCAAAGTCGGGAGGATTTTCCCCAAAAAGTATCTCTACTAAATCGTGAGCGTAAACCAAATTTGGATCGGGGTGTCCACTACCAAAATCTTCTAGTGGTGTACCATTTTTTACTGTGCCTTCAGGTGCGCCTAGTCTCTGCTCAAATAAAGCATGGGCATAGGGGCCAGTAACTGCGTGCATTGAATCTATGCACATCCGAAACTTTCCACTAGTAAGCATTTCACGGATTAGCCCAAAGTCAAATATTGACTCCATTAATTTTTCGTAGTCTTGTACAGAGTCAATGACTTCCACCACCATCTCCCCTAATTTAGATTCACCTAAAGTATCTAAATTTACATCAGGGGCTTCCAAAATTTTATACTTATCTATGACTTTGCTTCTTTCAAAAATTGCTGCCGTCACCTTCTCCGGTGCGGGGCCGCCATTACTAGTATTATATTTGACCCCAAAATCTCCATCTGGCCCGCCAGGGTTATGGCTAGCAGACAAAATTATACCACCAAAAGCGTTATACTTACGAATCACACAGGAAGTTGCCGGCGTAGATAAGATACCTCCACGACCAACTTTTACCCGCTCAACACCATTGGCAGCAGCCATTTTCAGGATGGTTTGAATCGCCTGCCGATTATAGTAGCGACCATCACCGCCCAAAATCATGGTTTGCCCCTGGTAATCTTCGATACTATCAAAAGTCGATTGAATGAAATTTTCGAGATAGTGGGGTTGCTTAAACGCAGAAACTAATTTTCGCACACCGGAAGTACCTGGTTTCTGGTCTAAAAAAGGTGTAGTCGCAACTGTTTTAATGTTCATTGGAATACATCGCTATCTGGGAAGTGCAAGCAGTAAGCCTTCAGCCGAAAGCTATCTTACATTTTGACAGGGAAAGTATCCTTTAAACATCGTTCTTGTCATGCTGTTATTTTTCTCTCCACTGAGTGTTGCACGTAGAGTTGGAAGCAGCAATGAATGTATTGATGATAAGTACTAGCTAAACTTCGTTCCTAGACTATGCCTACCTCATCCCCATTACGAACAAAATTACAAACTTCAAAATTACTACAGGATTTCTTACAAAAACACACAGGAGAGCGTATTTATCTGAGAGATTTGCTCAGTGAGTTGAATAATCGGGCTTTTGCTCCCTTAATATTTATTTGTGCGTTACCAGAAGCACTGCCACTACCTGTTGCTGGAGTTTCTGCGATTATTGGCATACCTTTAATGATTGTATCAGCACAGTTAGTGTTAGGTTTTTCCCAGCCTTGGCTACCAAAATGGATCGCAAATCGCTCCTTTAAACGCAAAGATTTTGAGAAAGTTATCAATAAAATTCTGCATTATCTGCAAAAATGCGAAAAAGTGATTCGTCCACGCTGGCAATTTGCTAGTTCTCCTCTGGCACAGCGCATCTTAGGACTACTATTTCTGATCCTGGCTTTTGTAATTGCTCTGCCCATCCCTTTTGGTAATCTGCCGCCTGCCGTTACTATAGTTATCATGAGTCTAGGCATTATTGAGCAAGATGGGGTAGTGATAGTTTTGGGTGTTTTGGCAGCCTGTGCAGTACTTGTAATTATGACAAGTGCGATCGCGGCTTTGTTATCTGCGCTGCTTGTTCATTTGCGTTAGCAGGGGATAGGTGATAGCGAACAAGTGAGATGGGCTTTGAATCTCCATCTAATTACCTTCTGTCTTCTTCAATAGCGATCGCATATTTAAGCAAAACAGGCAGACAAAACCTGAATCCCGTCTACCCATAAAATTAATTACAAAAATTCATTACAAAATTTATTTGCGAATTATTGTTGCAATTTGTATAAATGACTCTCCAAAAGAGATGCGATCGCTTCTGGATGTACTTTTTTGTATTCTTTATGCCCAAGTTGCAAGATGCAGTTGGGTGCGTTATTACAACGCTTTAAACAGCCAGTAGTTTCTATAACTACTTGATCTTGAAGTCCGCGTTCGCATAAAGTCTTTTCTAATTCTGAGAGTAAACCTTGACCACCTCGTTTGCGACAGCCAGACTTTTGACACACCAAAATTTTGGCTTTTGGTGGCAAGGGCATTTTTTGGCTTGGGCAAATACCAAGTGGCTTTACTCCGTAGACTTTGAATTTGATTTTGCCTGTGTGAGAGTTTAACTTACTCAAACCAAAAACGTTAATGATTTCACCGATTTCTAGATGTTGATTGAGAGAACAACGCAACTCCTTGGGAATTTTCAGTCGCACTTCTCCTGATGCGATCGCCACTCGCAAGTATTTCCACGCTCCTGATGAATCGCTCACAAAACCAAGGAATTGCCCCTCAAGGTTAAACTCCGATAAGGTTAGATACTTGTTGCTCATTTTCTACTTTGGATTTGAGGTTATTCACAATTAATAGCTAATTGCTAATTGCGATTAGCTATTAGCCATTAACTATTAACTATCTATGCAAGTCGTTTTGCTTCAAAAGTTTGAGGTAATACTAGCGGATCTGGTAAGTTAGTAAACAATAGTTCCCAACCGTTTGCTAAAGTAAAAATCTTGCCATCAGCTCCATCTGTTTCTTTAACAACTTCTTCTTCTAGGTCTTTTTTGGCAACGTAAACCATTAAAGTACCAGCATTATTCTTGCGTAGCATTACCTTCATTATCTTTAGCCTCTACAAGTTCTAGTTCTTTTGCACGACAACCGATGATGAACCCTGTATGTAAGAAATGCACCGCATAAATATAAGACCTTTGTAAAAAGGTACCTATACTAGCGACATAACCGATATCTCCAATATTTGCTAATACCTTCCCAATTTCCTGTCCGGGAAAAGTACCATCATTTTTAATTAGCTTGCGAACTCGGACTTTGTCACCGATTTCAAAAGCAGGTGCGTCGTCTAACTCAAATTCATCCGATGGCATGAGAGTATCTCACTTCTTTGACTAAATTCAACACTTCTTGTGCGCTTAAGCTGCGTTTTTTCTGAACTGATTGTTTGCGCACAGCATCCAAAACATACTGGCTTTCTTCTACGCTGAGAGTAATGCCATGTTCCAGTAGTAAGTTAGATAGCAAATGTCTACCAGAATGCTTACCTACAACTAAACGCCGCTCCCAACCCACTTCTTCAGGTGCAAATGGCTCATAGGTAGAGGGGTTTTGCATGACACCGTGGGCATGAATCCCAGATTCGTGAGCAAAGGTATTTTCGCCGACAATTGCTTTCCAGGGCGGTACATTGCAACCTGATGCCGCAGCCACTAGTCGAGACAGTTCTAACAAACGCCGAGTGTCGATACCAACATCGAAACCGTAAATGCGCTTGATTGCCATGACAACTTCTTCTAAAGCCGCATTGCCTGCTCTTTCACCCAATCCGTTTACCGTTGTGTTTACCGACATTGCTCCAGCTTTAATCCCAGCCAGAGCGTTGGCAGTTGCCAAACCAAAATCGTTGTGGGTGTGAATTTCCACAGGTACCATCAAAGCCGCGACTAAGCGATGCACTTTTGTATATGTAGTAAATGGATCAAGAATGCCAACGGTATCGCAAAAACGGAACCGTGATGCACCCCACTCTTGGGCATAATGAGCTACATCAAACAGAAAGTTGTCATCTGCTCTAGAGGAATCTTCTCCTCCTACTGCAACCCAAAGACCACGATCCAAAGCAAAGCTGATACTATCTTTGAGTTGTTGTAATGTTACTCGCCATTGACCGTGAAATTTAGCGGCTATTTGAATTCCAGAGACAGGAATAGAAATATGTACTCGCTCTAAGCCACAAGCCAAGGAAGCTTCAATATCTGAAATGACAGCACGGTTCCAGCCAAGCAAATTTGCAGACAAATCTAAGTTAGAAATGGCTGCGATCGCTCGCATTTCTTCCTCACCCATCGCTGGAATGCCGACTTCTATTTCGTGAACGCCGATAGAGTCAAGAAATTTTGCGATCGCTACTTTTTCTTGTAAGTTAAAAGCAACACCCGCCGCTTGTTCGCCGTCACGCAAAGTCGTATCATTAATTAAGACCTGATTCATTGCAAAAATACCTCTTAGGCAATGTTTTTCATACCATTTCTGGTCTAATGCCCTGAAAAATTACTGGTAACGAGCAATGACTTAAATAAACGATAAAGTATGAAGTCTGTAGATGCCCGTTAGGGCGACTTTCCAAAGGGTAGTCTGAATTAATTCAAAATATTTCATCCTTTAGTCTTTATCTTCATTCTTACTCGATTACTAACTTGCATTCTGTATGACAACAAACCAGGAATGAGTATAAATTAAGAATTATTTTTCCCAGAAGGATGAGAGATTTCATCGAGTAGCATATAGCTCATATACGTATTGGCAACTCCTGAGAAAATTAATAAGCTCAGTCCAGCAATTAAAGTACAAATCATAGTATTAACCTCAAAGTTAATGTCAATTTTTTAGTGTGCTAAGTAGAAGGCAGAGGGCATAAGATAAAAGGCTGTTTCCATTTACTTTCTAGATGTAGAATCAAAAATTATCTAATTAAACTTGTTCTTCTAGCCAATCAAAAATCCGCTCTAACTGCTCTATATCTACAAATCCGTACTGCCAAAGCAGCATTGGTAATGGGCCATTTTCCAACTCACGTTTTCGCAAAGCTACAGCAATATCCCTTCTTGTCAATTCGAGTTCTTCTTGCAAAAAATTGATAAATTTTATATCAGTGTTACAGTTAACCATAAGAGAAGATTTGACAAAAAGTGTGAAGTAATAAATTTATGCTTACCTGATCGGGAGCAGACTAATAGATTTTTCGTAATTAGTGGAAAAGAAAATTACTTCTATTTACAAAAAATTTTCTTTTTCAAAATCATACTTGCCTCCAAAATTCACTCCTACGATGTCATGAATTGTGTTAGTTAAATAATCACAACTGCCAACATTGCTCTAACCAATCAATTAATTCTTGACGAGAAGCCACAAACTGCTTGACAGTACTGTGAACAAGAATTACTGTTAAACAACTATTGACTTGTACTCGCAAAGAACCATCAGGAGGACACGAACAGGGAATCATTAACTCTTGCAAGCGGTGATAGATTCGCCAGCGATCGCTCAAAGGAATTTGCAAAATATGATCGCCCAAGGCGTTAGAACTACTGTGTTGTAACATTCTTCATTTGTTAGTAATGGGTGGTTGGTTGGAACAAAAAACGAAAACAAATAACTACAAATAATTACCTTCTGCCTTCTGACTTGAAAGTCATCTCACCCCCTGCCCCTCTCCTTAGCAAGGAGAGGGGTGTTCGACAGGACAGGGTGAGGTTTTTCATGCCTGGCGATGAAACTTGTTTCATCGTGACTGCCTTCTTTTAGAGTTTGCAGTTGTTGTTCAAGTTGCTCTATGCGTTCTAACAAAGAGCGAATCACAGTCGCTTCTACATCCGGAAGCTTGTGATGTTCCAGAGGAGAGAGACTAACAGACTGCTTACGGGAAATATTGCGTCCGGGAATTCCCACTACAGTACAATCAGCAGGGACATTCCGCAGCACAACTGAACCAGCACCGACACGAACGCGATCGCCAATATGAATATTGCCCAAAACTTTCGCACCAGCTCCCACAACAACGTTTTTGCCTAAGGTGGGGTGGCGCTTGCCAGTTTCTTTTCCTGTACCGCCGAGAGTAACACCTTGGTAGATTAAGGTGTAGTCTCCAACAATCGCAGTTTCACCAATGACAACACCCATACCGTGGTCGATAAATAACCCTTTGCCTATTTCTGCTCCTGGGTGAATTTCAATTCCAGTCAAGAATCGCCCCAAGTGAGAAATTAAGCGAGGTACAAAAGCCACCCGGCGAAGGTGTAACCAGTGGGCAAGACGATACAAACAAAGAGCATGGAATCCGGGATAGCAAAATAGCACCTCTAACCAATTACGTGCTGCCGGATCACGCTCAAAAATGATGCGAAAATCAGTTAATAATGGCTCAAACAAAACGCCAGCAACGAAAGATTTCTGTGCTTCGGTATTTGCACCATCCAGTGTTTGTGCAATTTTGGTTTTCCGGATTGGCTCTAAGGTCTGTGGCATCGGTAATGCTCTGATAAAAAGCAGTGCGCTATTTTCTGCTTATATCAGGCACCTTGCGATCGGTTAGTACATCCGATGTCGATTGGATTTATTGGATTGATTAAGCTTGTACTCACAACCTCCAACCCAGATTTAATGGAAATTTAAAATTTTTGTGGGGGGAGGGGTGTTAGTATTTTTAGGATGGGGGTTCTAGTATTTTTGGGTGAAGGGCTAGGTATTTTGGTACTCAATGTCAAACCCATTGCCTTTAAGGTTTTGCAACGATTGAGCAAAATATTTTTGCATAACTTAACGTGTACTCAACCGTGCGGAAATATGCGGTTTGTAACATGAACAGTAAAAATTCTGTATAACCAGTTACTATACCTTATTTTATTAGTTTGTCGGTGAAAAAACAAGTCGGAATAGGGAATAGGAAGAGGACGCGGGGACAAGGGGAGGGGGAGACAAGGGGACAACCAACCACTAACTACTAACTACTAACTACTGTACGGGCGGGTTTAGAAGATAAATTGTCGGTTTTAACCCAAAGATCATCAATAAAACCCGCCCCTACTAACCAATAACTAATAATCCCCAGGGGCAGGCACAAGGTACTGCACGGCAGTCGCCACAAGTAGGGGAACCCGCCCATGGCGCTGCCTCCCCTACTATCAACTGGCGATCGCGATCGCAATCTTTCCTACGGCACGTTCACTTTCGCTGTAGGTATGAGCTGCGGCTAACTCTTCGAGGGGATAGGTGCGATCAATTACAGTGCGTATTTTTCCTGCTTCAATTAATTCATTTAGATACGCAAAATCTTGAGAGTTAGTTTTTGCAAGCACGAATTTAGCTTTTTTCCCTGGAATCAACGTTGTCAAAATTCCTGGTAAGATATTCTGCGGCGTAGGTAGTGTAGTGACGTAAATTCCATTAGACTTAAGAACCTTTTTGCAATCAGAAAAAGACTTGTTCGCAACTACATCAAAAATAATGTCGTATTGAACAGTATCTTGAGTAAAATCTTGTTGTGTATAGTCTATAATTTGGTCGGCTCCCAAAGACTTGACCAAATCTAGATTTTTCGTGCTGCAAACTCCTGTTACCTCTGCGCCAAATACTTTAGCAATTTGCACTGCAAAAATCCCTACTCCACCAGAAGCACCATTAACCAACACAGTTTGTTCTGCCTTGATTTTACCCAAATCGCGCAGTGCTTGAAGAGCGGTAAGAGCTGCGACAGGCAAAGTAGCTGCTTGTTCATAACTCATATTTTTAGGTTTGAGAGCAGCATGATTTTCTTGTATGGCGGCAAATTCGGCATAAGCACCTCCAGGCACTTTGAGAGAACCGTAAATTTGATCTGCGATCGCAAAGCGCGTGACTTTAGTACCAACCTCTACTACCTCTCCTGCCAAATCCAACCCTAAAACCATTGGGAATTTGTTACCTGTAATCACTTTCAACATTCCCTTGCGGATTTTCCAATCAATGGGATTAATGCAAGCAGCATGAACTTTAACAAGTAATTGATCGGGTTTGATTTTTGGTGGTGCCACATCTTCATATCGCAACACATCTGCCGATCCGTAGTTATGAATTACAACTGCTTTCATAGTTTTCCTCCGGATACGCTAATTTGCTGAATAGACTAGAAAGCACTTTTGCTAATTACCTTAGTGTAGCGAGATTGGCATTTGAACTTCCTACCTAATTAACGCCACAATAAAACAAAGTGTTGGAAAAATTTCATGGCAGATCTAAGTGGTACTTGGCTTGGCACCTACTGGCAAGAAGGAATCCCAACTCGTTTTGAAGCAGTACTCGTTCAAAGTGGCAATAGCTTAAGTGGCAACATTTTGGATGATAACTTTCTTGGAGAAGCACAGTTGCATGGAGAAGTGATAGGGCGTCGCATCAGCTTTACTAAAAGCTACTTGACTACTTCACCAGATCCAGTTAAGTATGTTGGTACAATCTCCGAAGATGAAAACTATATGCAGGGAGAGTGGAGAATCAGTAAACACTACTCAGGTTCTTGGGAAGCACGACGTAGTGGAGAATCTTTGACAGCAGAATTGGTAACTAGTTTGGCAAAGCAAGAGCTAATCGGCTTTAGAGTTCGGTAAAAAAGATTGCAGGTTGTACAATTTAGTGTTTATCTCTCTAGTTCTTGTTACCAGGTTGAACCTGGTAACGAGGGTTTCGAGGCTTTCAATCTATATCTTCAAATTATTAGTTCTCACAGTTCCATTCAACTCGCTATCTTGAGCGTAGAATTCATCGGCAATATAAAAACGGCTGTAGTTATTAGAATTCACTCCATTCACAACCATTCCCAAGATATTTTGCCCAGATTTCTCTAAAAACTCTTTTGTAAATAAACCACTGGCAGTATCAACAACCCCAGGGCAAACAACTAACAACACACCGTCAGCCATTTGTCCTAAAGTCGCCGCATCAGCAGCAACTGTCAGCGAAGGAGCATCAATAATCACAAAGTCATTATGAACGGCAAAAGTTTCGATCAAAGCAGCCATTTTTTTGGAGTCGAGAAGAGAAGCTGGAGCAGGAGGCACTACACCAGCAGTTAAAACATCCAAATTACTCATCACAGTTTTGACTGCCACCCTCAAATTAGACTGTCCGACAATTATATTACTCAGACCTTGATCGTTCGATAGTTCCCAGATATGATGCTGAACAGGACGATGCAAATCCCCATCTACTAGTAAGACTTTACGTTCCATTTGTGCCATAGCGATCGCCAAATTAGCAGCTACCGTTGACTTGCCTTCTTTAGGTACAGAACTAGTGACAACAATAACTTTTAGCTCCTTGTCAGCACTCATAAACATGAGATTTGCCCGCAGCATTCGGTAAGCTTCACTAATAGGCGATCGAGGAGTATTACGAACAACAAGTCTTTCACTATATGACTCTGGTTGTTCATCGCCACGAATAGATTTATTCGATTTACTCCAAGCAGGAATAATCCCTAGTAAGGTAAATCCTAGTAATTCTTTGGCTTCATCAACAGTTTTGATTGATTTATCTCTTACTTCCAAAATATATACAGCCGCTAATGCAGCCAAGCTAGCTAATAAGCCTGCACTTAGGTAAGAAACTATTGGCGAAGAAATAGACTCTTCTGGAATTTCAGCTTGAGTGATAATGCTGGCATTACCTACATTTTGATTTTCTGCAATCCGACTTTCTTGCAATTTTTGTAGTAAAAGTGAGTAGGTAGACTGAGCTGCTTGTACTTTACGTTCTAACTGGCGCTGTTGTTGTTCTAATTTAGGTAGATTATTTAGCCGTTGTTTGTATTGAATTTGTAAGTTTGATAAAGCAGTGGCTTTACTCGCTAATCCCACACGATTTGCTTCTAATTCTACAAGCCTTGCAGAAAGTTGCTGTTGCAAAACTCCAAGTTGAAAGTTTTTATTTAGTTGTGGTTTATTCGTTTCTACAACTTGTTTAATTCGTTGTTGTAATAGCTTGTTTAAAGACTGTAATTTGTCTTCTAAGTTTTGAATTTGTGGATGGATATCTTGTAGAATAGTACGCCTAGCTGCTAGTTCCGATTCTGACTGCTGAATTTCTTTGAGAATATCTTGTACCCCTGAAATCTGGCTAAATGAGGTGAGTGTTAGTGCCTGTTGCGGGTTCATGCCCAATTGCTTGCGGATTTCTTGAGATTGTGTTTGAGCATCAGCAATTTCAGATTGAGTTGAGTTTATTTGCTTTTGTAAGTCTCCAATAATTTCTACTGCCTTACTTGCTTCTTCTTGCAGAGAAACAACTTTATATTGTTCTTTAAAGTTTGCTAGCTCTGCTTCTGCTTGTCGAACAACTAATTCAGCATTTGGTAGTTGTTTTTCTATAAACATACGAGCAGCTGCCGCTTCTGATCTTAGGTAAGATACGTTTTGCTCCAAGTAAACTTGCATTAAGGTGTTCACAACCTCTGCTGTTATTTGTGGGCTAGTATCTCGATAAGAAATTTGTAGAACATCGGCTCCCTTAACATCTTTGACGGTAAGACTTTTTAGAAATTCCTTTGATTTTAGAAGTCTACCTTGATTATCTGTGAGGTTAAGTTGGCTAATAGTTTTGCGCACAACAGGAAGAGAACGTATTACTTCTGCTTCTGTATTCAGAGGGCTAGTTTTCTGGTCTTGTACTAATGGTTCTAATTTACCTATTTCTGTCGATAAACCTGTTAAATAAGAAGTAGTATTTGTTCTTTGAAATCTGAGTTTACCTTCTGATAAGTAAGAAGGTTTTTTAAAATATGCCGCTACTCCAACAAGAGCAAACACAAAAATAAAAACAATTGAAGCAGGTAGCCAACGCCGCTTAAATATGAGCCAATAATCAATTTTTTGTGAAGTGTCTATAGTTTCCATAAGTTGTTTTAAATTCCTTAAATTTAATCAAATCTTCTTGAATATTGAAATTATGAAATCATGATTCTTTCATTTCTTTATCAAGACAGCAAAGTAATATTTTATTCCCTACAAAGCTAGGCATCTAGAGACTTATGCCTACTACATTTTTCAAAATCTAAGTTTTATGTTGCGATTACTTGCAGTAGAGTTTTACATATAATGAGTAAATCAAAACTCAAGCCCATTTGCTCTATATATTCTATATTTAACTTTAATTTTTGAGGCATTATTTCGTGTATATAGAAATCCTCTGGATTATGATTATGCTTTAATAGTTGATTTTCATTCCGAAATTTTATTGAAGCTAAATCAGTTATTCCTGGAAGTACTTCTAAAACTCTACGTTGTTCATGAGTATACATATAAACATATTTTGGTACTTCAGGACGAGGGCCTACTAAACTCATTTCTCCTTTAATCACATTGAGTAGTTGTGGAAGCTCATCTAGTTTATATTTTCTCAAAAATCTTCCAATTCTAGTAATTCTTTGGTCATTATCAATTGTAATTTGCTTACCCATTTTCTCAGCTTCAATTATCATAGTGCGGAACTTATAGATTTTAAATTCGCACCCAAAACGCCCAACTCTCACTTGTCTAAAAAATACAGGGCCTGGAGAGTCTAATTTAATAGATATTGCAATCATCAGAAATAGAGGCAGCAAAATCGTAATACCAATTAAGGAAAAAAACAAATCAAAAATTCGTTTAGACATAGTTATTTAATAGCTTGTTATTTAGAAAACTTTAATTGAGACAAGAATTAATTCAAAGTTTTTTTAACGGCTTCAATAACACGGGTTTGATCTGCTTCAGCCATTTTTGTATATATTGGTAAGCTCACTATGCGTTTATAAGCATAGGAAGCGCAAGGAAAATCGTCGGAGTGCAGATTATATTTGTCACGCCAGTAGGGGTGCAAATGCAATGGAATATAGTGAACGCTACAACCAATACCTTTAGCAGCTAGTTGCTCAATGAATGTATCACGGCTTACTTTTGCAGAGTCGTCTAAACGAATTACATACAAATGCCAAGAGTGGGTATCTCCATCAGTTGATTTTGCCGGCAGATGTAAAGGCAAGCCAGCAAACTCTGCATCATATCGTTTGGCGATCGCCGCCCGTTTTTTTTGGAACATCCAAGCTTTCTGAAGTTGATGGATGCCAACAGAAGCAGCCAGATCCGTCATATTATATTTGAAACCAGGTGCAACTACCTCATAGTGCCAGGAAGGTTTAGTTGAGGTATAACGATCAAAAGCATCTCGACTAATACCATGCAATCTCATCATCCGGCAGCGTTGGGCAACTTCAAGATTGCGGGTAACGAGCATTCCACCTTCGCCAGTGGTAATTGTTTTGGTGGCATAAAAACTATAAACAGTCGCGTCACTATCTAGGCTGCCAATCAATTTACCTTGATAGGTTGTTGGAATTGCATGGGCAGCATCTTCAACCACCTTCAAGCCATACTTTTGAGCGATCGCCAAAATTGGCTCCATATCGCACGCAAGTCCTCCCAAATGGACGGGTATGATCGCTTTAGTACGAGGAGTAATAGCTGCTTCAATTTTTGTGGGATTGAGATTGAGAGTATTGATATCAATATCGACAAAGACTGGATTTGCCCCCAAGTAGCGAATCACTTCTGCGGTAGCAGTAAATGTATGGACTGTGGTTATAACTTCATCACCATCACCAATACCCAGTGCTTCTAGAGCCAAATGTAATCCTGAAGTGGCAGAATTAACAGCGATCGCTTCAACTCCATAGCCAATAAATTCTGCAAAATCCTGTTCAAAACGTTTGGTTTTAGGCCCTGTTGTTAACCAATTGGATCTTAAAGAGTCAACGACTTCAGCGATTTCCTCTTCTCCAATCTCTGGTAATGCAAAAGGTAAAAATTTTTCCATAATATTCTATAAAAATTTCTATATTTACTTGATATTTTTGAATCAACTCTTTTTAATCCAGCACAAAACATGAGTACGTAAGCATGGCATTAGATTTAGTAAAGTGTAAAAATTTGGATGCATTCTCACAACTAACCGACCAAGAGGAGGTGCTAATGTTATTCGCCATATCTTAATTTCACTTTGAGGAAATAATTTGTAAATTCGCTTAATTGAAATACCTTGAACATCTGAATTATTAGGATTATTGAAAATAAAGTCATACCAAAGTACTCCACCTCCTGGTTTAACTAACGACCATATATGATTCGCTAAATTTTCTTGAAATTTTGTATCTAAAATTGAAGTAAATACTGTTGCTTGTAAAACAACATCAAATGAATTTTTCTCTAAATCCAAAGCTAAGGCATCCCCAAGCAAAACTTGAGTTGCAGTGGGAAGTAAGCATCGTGCTTTAAGAACACGTTCTTCCAAAAGTTCATTTCCTACTAAGTTTTCTGGCTGAAAACCCAAAGATATAAATTGAAGTAAATTATCTCCAAAACCACAACCAATCTCTAATACTCGTTTATCTTGAACAGGTGCTAAACCAGACTTGTTAATCCAGTGAATGAAAGCTCGCCGTTTTTCTTCATAACTCATGTAATTAAATGGATTTAATGGGTCATCTAAAGATGATTTAGGAATTTGTTCGCGTCTAGCATAACGCTGACGAATAGCCTCAATTTCAGTGTTCATAAAACATTTTAATTTTAAAATTAATTGATTTAATTTTTGTATTTTTTCAACAAGCTTGCTATAGATGCATTGCTCCTAAAGCACGGTAGTAAATGTTTGTATAAGAATCTGCTACCTTTTTGAGACAGAAGTTTTCTTTGATATGTAAACTGCTACGATTACCCATTAAAATTCTTTGCTCCTTCGACTTAAGAAGTTGCATAATTGCCGTAGCTAAAATTTTTCCATTCCGAGCAGGAATCAACAAACCATTCCAACCATCTCGCACAACCTCCTTGCAACCAGGCATATTTGTTGTAATCAAGGGAAGTTTCATTGCACCAGCCTCTAACAAAACCCGTGGCACACCTTCACGGTAATAACTAGGCAAGACAAAAATATCGCTTAAAGACAGTAGCGCCCCAATGTCATTGCGAGAGCCAAGATAGCAAATATCATCAGCTTTTTGCTGAATTTCTTGGATTGAAACTGCTTGTCGCCCTTCTGAAGATAAGGAACCAATCAATAAAAATTTGACATTTTTCACTAATCTGCGCACCATGCTAGCAGCATCTAGATATTCCCTCACCCCTTTAGCAACAACAAGACGCGCAATCATAGTCACTACCAACTGCCCTTCCAGCCCTAATTCTTGACGAAGATTTGCCAACACTTCGGGCTTGGGGCAGTCATTGATGAACTTTTCTACATCTATGCCCGAACCCAAAACTAAATCATCGCAACCATTTTGCACCATCCCATGCTCGTGAAAATATTGGCGATCGTCAGGATTCTGAAAGACTGTAATTCCCGCAGCAGATGCTTTTCCTTGTAGATGACAATATATAGGTCTAAGTGCAAGTGCTAAGGGAGAATTAGAAGAAAAGATATAACCCATCCCAGTAATAGTACGTACTATTCCCGGTACTTTAGCCTTCTTCGCTATAACTGGTGCGATTATAGCTGGCTTTGTATCGAAGCCATGCACAATATCTGGTTGATATTTAGTAAATAAATGAAAAAGTTGGGAACGAGTATATAAATCTGCAACTGGGTTTATTTCCCGTTTCAGCGTATATCGAAAATATGGTATGTCATGGACTGCAAAGTCAACTCCATCTTCAGATCCAACCGCCCCCACATGGAAACCTCTCTCCCTGAGCGCCAGCAATAAAGGAATCCGAAGCCGCACATCTTCTCCTCCAATGTGCCAAACAGTTTTTGGTGTAGCGTTGTTCATATCATTTGCTAGTAGATGAAAGCCTCTCGATTTCCTCTCCTAATCGGTGTCTAGCAGATTCGAGTACCTTCGGATCGCGTGTCCAATTTTTCCAGTCACGAGCGACACCTCGACTAACTGCCAGCGCCCAATCTCTGCGAGCGAGTTTTTTGAGTATCTCGATGTATTCGTAATCCTCTACTCCTTCTCTCAGCCACTTAAGTCTCATAGAAGGAACAACTCCTTCTATACCTACTTGTTTGCCAGGATAAACCAGCATTCCTTCACCAGGATAATTGTGGTTGTCAGCAAAGAAGGTTTGAACGTCATGCCAAGGATCTTTAGTCCATAGGTCAATCCGCCAGTACAATAGTCCTGTGAGACTGAGACTCTGACTGATAAAACCTGGTTGAATTCGGAAATTTATCGGCTCGAAGTCTATTTCCCATTTTGGAGAGTAATCATCTTGCACTAAAGCGTTGTAAGACCAAACTTGGTTTCCCTTATTAAGTACATACAATACTCTTTCTCGCGCCTCATCATACATTCTCGGCAGCAAAACCCATATATCTACGGCAGAGCGCCCATTTCCTAAACCGTCATCATAAAGCTCAGGTACTGGTTTCATAGTGATGAGGTTAGCAATCCCAGCCGAGTGCAGATTTCGCGCCCACTGCTTAATCGTGGTGTAAAGATTTGGACAATTATCAATCTCATCAGCCGTGTAGTTATATAGCAACAAGCCAGGCTGATAGCGCGAAGCAGTTGTCTGCAATTGCTTCACAGAAGGAGCTGGAACCATCTGGCAGTTCTTAATATTCGCTTTGCTCCAAAAACCAAGGTTCGTAGAAACAAGCCCCCACTTATTAACTAATTCATGTTTGTCCTCCGTATTCACATCTTCAGGCATAAGCTTGTGTTTGAGGAGTTCTTCATTAGCACTTTTAGTACCAGCTTCCCAAAATGAAAAAGAAGAATTAAGCGATGGTTTTAGAGGTAGTTCAAAGTTCCAAACTTTTAAGAGTATTTTGCCCTCGACTTTCCCTTGACTACTTGTAACAGTAAACTTGCCTGTATATTGTCCAGGTTGTGTGTTGCGAGGTACAAATATATCGCCCCAAATTGGTTGATTTTGTTTGGCAACAAGTTGAAATGGAACTGCTTTTAAATCAGCTTTCTTAGGAGGTTTTCCAGTTACTGGATCTAGAAAAGGAATAAGTCCATCGGCATACCAACCAGGGTTTAATGGTGGATTTTTAGTACCTCCCCATTTAGGACTGGAATAACGAACATGAACGTAATGCTCTCGGTAAAGTGTAATATTTTGCTGGGGTATGATTTGTTGGTTTTTACCATACAAATTTGAAACCGTAACATTCACATTTTTAAGACCACCTGGTGGTGCCTGAATGATGATTTGAAAGGGTTCATATTCTCCACGAGCCGCATAAAGTTCAATAGAGTTTGTAGTTCCTGGTTTGTCTTCTCGTCCGATTCTTTCCATACTAGAAGCTACCCACACAATAGGAGCTAGTGAAGAGGAATTCTTTGCTAATAAAATGCTGATGTTTGCACAAGCAAGCAAAATTAATAGCGCTCCCAGCACCCATAGAAAATAAGAGAATTTTATTTGTTTCTTTTTCTTAGAATATATTTTATCCATTCGTGCCTAATCAGCCATATTTAAAAAGTCATTTTTTACGCTATCGACCTTAGCGATATACTCTTATTCAATATCTAACTTTCAGTATTAAATGCAAACCAAGAGTATATACACCCGTACACAGAGGTAAGCCCAATTCATATATAACTTGCCACTACGATTTACTTAATATCTTTTGCCGCTAGCGATACTGTATATCTAGTTGTTTTCCAGCCACGCCTGGAACATCAGCACATCCCATAGATAGTATTGCCAGTCGCGATCGCCCAAAAGATGTTCTTTCCATTTCTGCCGAATCGGCTGTGGGTTTAAAAATCCTTCTTGCCGCAACCGACTTTCATCTAGCAGTGTCTCTGCCCAGTCTCGCAAAGTACCACGTAGCCAGCTATCAATGGGAATGTTGAATCCCATCTTCGGACGCTCAATCAGATTTTGAGGAACATACTTATACAAAACTTGGCGCAGTAGCCACTTACCCTGCCCGTTGCGAATTTTCATAGCTAGCGGCAGACGCCAAGCAAATTCTACTATACGGTGATCTAATAGTGGTATCCGCCCTTCTAAACTCACACCCATACTGGCTCGATCTACCTTGACTAGGATATCGTCGGGTAAATAAGTCACTGCATCAAGATACATCATCCGTTGAGTGAAGTCGGGTAAATTAGCCCAGCATTGGCGATCGCTTAAAGCTGTAGGTAGTTCTAAACCACCTCTGACTAAAGTTTCTGGTTGTTTCCAATGGGAAACCAGATGAGTGTACATCATCTCAGGATTAGCAACTGCCAAAATTTCACTCAGCTTGTGCAATGTATCTCCAAGCAAAAGTGGTTTGAATTTAGCTGGTATTAAGTTGCTAAAGCCAGCAAAAGCACTATTCTTCACTAGGGGTGAGATGTGAGTTAAAACACCAACTGCATCCTTGCGTAATTTTGGTGGCATCCACCCTATTTTCTGCCAAATACTGCGACCCCAGAAATAGCGATTGTATCCTGCAAACAGTTCATCGCCACCATCGCCTGAAAGACTAACTGTTACATCTTGTTTAGCTAGTTGCGATACCAGAAAGGTAGGTATACCAGAGGAATCTGAGAATGGTTCATCGTAAAGCGTTGGTAGCTTAGGGATAACAGCAAGTGCCTCTTGTGGAGTTACATAAAGTTCTGTGTGATCTGTGCCTAGATGCCGTGCTACCTCCTTAGCATACTGGGCTTCGTTGTAAACATCTTCATTAAAACCGATGCTAAATGTTCTAACGGGTTGCCTACTTTGAGCCTGCATCAGGGCTATGACTGTGGAAGAATCAATACCTCCTGAGAGAAAAGCACCCAAGGGTACATCTGCAACCATTCGCAGTTTCACAGCATCTTGTAGCAAAGCTGTTAACTGTGCTATTGCTTCCTGTTCTGAACCTATGAAGGGTTCAGCAATGCCCTTGTGGGCAGTTTCCTTAACAGACCAGTAAGATGTCGGTTGAGAATAAGGTTCTATACCATTCCAGGTGAGGACACAACCAGGTGGCAATTTATAGATGCCTTCGTAGATTGAATAAGGTGCAGGAATGTAGCTAAACCGGAGAAACAAAGTCAAAGCATCTCGGTTGATTTGAGCCTGGAAATGGGGATAAGCTTTCAGAGCTTTTAATTCCGAAGCGAATAGCAGCGTCTGATTGATCCAACCGTAATAAAGGGGCTTTTCACCCAAGCGATCGCGCCCTAAATGCAAAACCTGTGCTTGCCGATCCCATAAAGCAAAGGCAAACATCCCGTTAAAGCGCTTAATTGCCCCATTTAAACCCCATTGGCTAAAACTAGCCAGCATCACCTCAGTATCAGAATGACTGCGAAAGCGGTGTCCTAGTTGTTCGAGTTCATGCCGTAATTCTAAAAAGTTGTAAATCTCACCATTAAAAACAATCATATAGCGATCGTCAGCAGACACCATCGGTTGATGTCCTTCTGGTGAAAGATCTACAATCGCCAGTCGCCGATGCCCCAAGGCAATTCCCATCTCTGCATCAACCCAGCTACCTCCATCATCAGGGCCACGATGAACTAATGTAGAGGACATAGCCTGAACAATTACCTGCATTTGCTCAGAACTAGTTTGTGCAGAGGGATTGAAAAAACCAGTTATACCACACATCCATTTATTCCACCTATTTTTTGTAACCTATTGCACACCAGTAAGGAGCAGAATTCCTAAAACTGATTCTTTCCAAACCTGCATCTTCCATCATTTTTTGAATTTCTTTTTTGGTGAATCGCTTTTCTAATTTTGTACCAAACCGATCCAAAGCATCAGTCCGCATGACATAAAAACTTCTGTTTCTATACGCGGAAAGAGGAAAAGAATCTACATTGAATCCAAGCTTTTCTAGCAGCAATGCACCCTGAGCAAGGGGAAAATAAATGAAAATTGCAATGATTTGACTAAGTAAATACCTAAGTGAATAAGGTGAACGAGATATCAAAAAGCGAACAGGCTCAGTTATTTGCCAGAGTAAGTAAAACCACAAAGGTCTATTATCAAATTTATAGTATAAATAGAGCAAAAATGGAGCTGATTGTTTAAGTTTTGAAACACAAATTTTGATGCCGCTAGCAGGATCAGGAGTATGATGCAGCACACCTAATGCATAACCAAAATCGGCAGAATTGTTTTCTAAAGGCAGATGATCAACTCCTGCTAAATGGAATTCACAATTTGACATTTTACTTAGATTTTTTTTAGCTACATCTAAAGCAGCGCTACTAGGATCTATGCAGTGTAACTTACCCACTCTCGGAGCTACTAACTTTGCCCACCTACCACTACCACATCCAACATCAAAACCAACCGCATCTTTTGGCAGGGTATACCAAGGAAAGATATCGAAATACTCGTAGAACATTTCTAGATGTTCTGCTTGAGAAAGAGTAGATTGGTCGAATCTGCTCCATTCATCACCAAATCCTTCGACTACTTTTATATCAAGGTTAGATTTCATATTATCTCCCTAAATTGACTACAAATTTTTCAAATAATTTATTTTGTGACAAAACACTTTCATATAATGCTTCATACTGATCAACAACTGAGTCTAAAGAAAAGTATTCGATTATTCTGGCTCGTGCTGATTTTCCTAATGCTTCTCTGCCCTTTGAACCAATATCAATTAACTCTTTCCAAGCTTGAGCCAATGCCTCTGAATTTTGTGGAGGTACTACCCGTCCTGTATTACCTACAATCGACGCTGAATCACTCACATTTGTAACAACACAAGGCACACCGCAAGACATAGCCTCCCCTACTACTAAAGGCCATCCTTCTCCAAAAGCAGAACAAGAAGTAGCAATATCAACAGCAGCATTAAGACGAGGCATATCACTGCGATGCCCTAACAAGTGGATGCGATCGCCAATTTTTAAATCTTCAATTAAACGTTGCAAAGTATGATTCTCTGGATTGACTCCAGAACCAGCTAAAAGAAAATGGGTATGAGAATATTCTTTTAAGAGAATAGCAGCAGCTTGAAGAAAATTTGTATGGTCTTTCATTGGATGATAGCGACCCATCAATCCAATCAGTAGAGTATTTTCTGATAAACCTAGTTCTGACCTAACACTTGATTTAGCCTCCAACAATGGTTTAAATAGTGAAGTATCACAAGAATTAGGAATTACGTAGCTTTTTTTTTGGCAATATCCCAAAGCTTCATGTTGTACTTTACTAGTTTGAGAAACAAACACAATTTTGCTAGTCAACCGAGATAGATAAGCACAACTTTTAACAATAGTTGCGGTCATTTTATTATCAAGTTGAGTCAAAGAATCAAGTGAACATTGAATATTCCATAAAATCGGTGTTTTCTTGAATAAAAAAGCACCAGCTAATTGCGCAGCAAAATTACCGTGATACATCCAGCCTTGAATCAGATCGGGATTATGTTGCCGTACTGTACGAATTAATTGCCAAGTGGCTTCTAATGTCGGCTGTCCTGCTTTCATTCCCAACGTATGAACTGGAATACCCAATGCTTCAATAGAATCGCCCCATATCCCCCGATCCATCAAAGAAACCACAACAGGACTAAACCGGGAAAGATTGATTTTAGATAGGATGTTGTAAAGCATTCTTTCACCCCCGCCTGTACCTGTAGAGAGTTCAGTAGTCACATAAATAATTTTCATAATTTTTGCATTTTTTGATATTTTTGTTCAAAGTGGCTGGTTACATTCATCGCAGCTATTAATGAAAACATAAGTAGAAATTCACGCTGTTCAAAAATGTTATGGCTAAATATTGCCCATGTCAGAATTAAAGCAGCAAAAGCCAAACTGATATTTTGAGTTCTTTTACTCGCGTTTTGTGTTACAGATATAACTAAAAAAGGTAAAAATAAAGCTCCTAAAAATCCATGTTCAAGCATAAATAATAAATACATATTATGTGGTCTAATATTGTATATTTTTTCAAGTTCTAAAGTGTAGCCAACTCCCCAACCAAAAAATGGTGATTCTAGAAATTTTTGCCAAGATAGCTCTAGTATAAATAAACGTGTTTGCCCAGAAGCATCAAAAATAGCATCACTAGATAAAGGAGATTCAAACTGGTTAATCCTATGGATTGTCGTATCTTTCAGCAACCCACTATATTCAAAGTTGTGAGTATCTAATAAATTTAATCCGAGCAAATTTATAACTATTAAGATTATTCCTAATAAAGGGATTCCTAAAAATACATATTTACGTGGAATTTCATTCTTACTAATTAATAATACTAGTACAATTAACAATGTAATTGGAGCACTGCGAGAAAAAGTTATAAAAATACCAATAAAAATAATTACAACAAAGGGTAAACGATATCTTTTAGGTAGTAGACCTATAGTTAAAATTAAACCACTAACTAATGCACAGCCAGCTCTATTAGCATCTACATAGAATCCCGACGGACGACCTGTTAGCTCTGCACTTTGATGTTCAATTATAGTTACAAATGCTGAAGGATTCATTAATCCATAAAAATAGGTAATTATATTTATGAAAGTAACAGCCAGTATGCTACGCCTAGCCCAAGTTTGAACAATAGAATACTGAGAAAAAATTAAACTCATTAATAAGATAAAAAATATTGTTAAAATTCGAGATTTAAACTCATCAAATGAGGATTCATACTGAGAGCTTAAACCCAAATAAATAACTGATATGACAAAATATCCAGTCAACCAAGCTAACAGACTGAGTGAGAAATATTTTTTTCTAGAAATAAAGGTTGAAAATAAGGGAATAGAGGCAACAGCAAAGACAATAATCCAAAGCTTAGGAGAGGGCGCTGCCACGGCAGTTTCTAGATATGTATCCAAATTTGTAAAAAAAATTAAAACTGCTCCTACAGCTAAAGTACATTGATAGTACAAAAGTAAATTTGATGTTTTAAGTAACTTTATATTCATGACATCATTGCAGAAAAGCAGCTTCTGTTTTTAGTAGTAATTGACGGACTGAAAACCGAGTCACCACTTGCTGTCGAATATCTTCTCGACTCTTGCCATTGAATTGAGCATTATCTATGAATTGCTTAATCGCAGCAGTCAATGCTTCTGGGCTTTTGGGTGGTATAACTAAACCTGCGTCACCAATAATCCAGGCTGAATCAGCCACATCTGTCGCTATACACTTCACGCCACAAGCCATTGCCTCTCCTAGCGTATTAGAAAATCCTTCTCCGTAGGCAGAAGCGGAAATAGCTACATCCAGGGCATTGTGTACCGCAGGCATATCTGAGCGCGCTCCCGCCCAAATTACCTTTTCAGAAATCCCTAAATCAGCAGTTAGCTGATGTAATTCCCGTGCATAGTTTTCCGATCCAGTTCCTACACAAACGAAATGCACATCCTTTCTTTCTGCACACAATAGTGCCGCAGACTTGAGAAAGGTAGGGTGATCTTTCATTGGATCTAGTCTTCCTACCAAACCAATCAAAATCGTGTCTTCTGAAATTCCCCATTCTTGTCGTACTTTTGCTCCAGCTTCTGGATTAGGTTGAAAACGTTCAGTATCAATGCCATTGGGAATTACTATCATCTTGCTAGCTGGAAATCCGCGAGTTAGGTAATCATCTCGCCCTGCATGAGAATTAACTATAATCAGGTCAGCGAAATGTGATAGTAAGTTTTCTAGTTGTTGGTACAATTGCACCCGCCAATCATGGCGATCGCACTCATAATTAGAACCGCGTATTCCCCAAATCATCCGAGTTGAGGGAAACAAGGGCTTTAAACAGATAGTGAATAGATTAGGTTCAGTCAGGTATCCATGCAACACATCAGGTTGAATATGCTTTAGATATTGAACTAAACGCCAAAAGAAGCGAATTAAATCCCAACGTCCTTGTTTTTGTAAAGAGATTAATTTGACATTACTATTTATCAAATCTTTCTCTAAAGGACAGTGAGGGTAAAAGCATAAAATAGTTACATCAAAGTTTTGTTGGTTGAGACTTTTTGCGAGTGTCACTAATTGTCTTTGCGCACCGCCGTAGTTAAGGTCTCGAATGAGAAATACAATTTTTTTTGTCATTATTTTTATTTGGTAATATTTTTATCTTTGAAGTACAAAAGATATCCTATTGGTAACACTATTAGCCATAGTAATTTGCCAAGCATTGGAGCTATATTTGACATTTGGTCAGTGATAGCAATATTTAGATGAAAAGAAAATCGGCTATAGTGAATTGCTGCACGTAAAAAGCTTACAGGAGCAAATTTAAACCAATCTATTTCTTCATTTAGAATAGTTAAAAGTGACAGACGCTCGCCTAAAGCGTTTTTACCTGGGTTGGAAGTGTTGCGCATAATTGAGGGTTGATCTGTCCAATATATTCTGAGAAATTCATTGACAAATCTAGTTTTATATTGTCTGGCAATTTTATTCCAAATCACATTTTGTGAAATATAACCTCCTCTAATTTCCTCACTGTAGGGAAATTGTCGAAGTATATCAGTACGGTTAAATCCCCATTTTTCACCTATTACTTTGAAGCGATAACGGATTTCTAAAACATCTGAATCAATAGGATGATAAGGAAATAAATTACCAACAATATTTCCATATTGGTCGTTACACAAACCTGTTACTCCAGTAAAATTTTCTCTTTTATCTAAAGGAATAGAATCCCAATGATATTTAAGCCGCTCTAGTGCTTCCGGTACACATGAATCGTCAGAGTCAAGCTGAAGAAATAACTCTCCTTGAGCTACCCTTGCACCTCGATTCAGAGCAATATGTAACCCACCATTTTGTTGATAGATATAGCGAATCGGAAATTGATTTTCTTCTTGCCACTGCTCTACTAATTCTTTAGTATTATCAGTTGAACCATCATCTATAATTAACCATTCAAAATCGCAGTATGTTTGTGCTTTAAGACTTTCATAAACTCTAGGCAGAGTATAGGCACGATTATAGGTTGCCGTGAAGACTGTAAAGACATATTGATAGCTTTTATTACTCTCTAAAGTTTGTTGCTCTTGAGTTATCATTTTCTTTTTTCCTTGATGACTTCTTCAATTAATGCTTCCCACATTCCCATAACTTTTTCTAAGCTGAATCGTTCAGTTACTTCTGGCGCACGGCTAGCTAAATGTTTGCGCTCTTGTTCATCAGATATTAAGCGATCCATTGCTGCGGCTAAGGCTAATTCATCTAGATTAGGCACCAAGATACCATCTATTCCATCACGAATGATTTCTTTTGGGCCGCTAGGACAATCTGTAGAAATGACAGGTAATCCACAAGCCATTGCTTCGCATAAAGCATTGGGAAAACCTTCAAAGCGTGAAGACATGACAAAAATATCCGCTTGCTTAAGATAGTCATGGGGATTTTTCACTGTTCCTAAAAGATGAACACGATTTACTAATCCCAAGCGATCGCGCAAAGATTCGAGTTCTGGACGTAACTCTCCTTCTCCCAAAATTGTCAATGTCCATTCAGGATAGCAGTCTTTTAGTTTGGCAAAGGCTCGTAGAAGCAGATCGAATCCTTTTTGCGGAACAAGACGTCCGATCGCAATTAGTGATGGCTTCACCAGTAATTTTGCTGATGAACTGTTACTATTGCTTACTGATAAAGCTGGATTGGGAATAACACAACCATGAGCTTGTATCTGGGGTGAAAAATAGTTCAACGCCCTGGCAGTTACTGCAACAACTCGATCTGCCTTTTGGTAAGTCCATTGCCGTAGAAGTTCCCAAATTTTACCAATCGGGTACATGGCTGGATGAACTTGTTCATCTACTACTAAAGGAATTCGCAATTTCTGGGTTGCCAGTAAAGTTAATACATTAGTTACGTCTAAGAAGCTAATCACAACATCAGGTTTACTCTCAACAATGACAGATCTAAGTATCTGAATTCGCTTAAGATTATTTGAGATTGCTGCCAACAAATTAGAAGAATCTCCAGCTATACCTAAAGGAACATATTGAATGCGCGAATCTAAATTGTAGAAGGGAGATACCGAACTCTCTGGCAAAGTCAATAATGTAATTGCCCATCCCTTTGCAGCCCAGTAATTAGCCATAATTGACATTACCCGCTCTGCACCTCCAGAAGTAAGGGAAGAAATAACTAATGTTAGTCTCATTTTTGGATACCAAACTACAAATTATTAAAAATCACTTTCATATTTATCTAGAATTATTTACTAAGTTCTCTTAACTTTTTTGTTATCAACAAAAAGACAAATAAAAATGTGAATAAATACACACAACTTGTAGATAAGGCAATACCTTTAATGCCTATCCATTGCATAAATAAATAATTTAAAGTGATATTAATTATTAAATCAAATCCAGCCGCCCACATTAGTATATGATTCAGTTGCATAGATGTAATAAATTTCACGACTAAAATATTGCCAATATAAAAGGGTATCTGTAAGGCAAAACAACTTTGAATTTGAGCTACTAAATGAGTATCTTCGGCTGTAAAAGAACCTCTTTGAAAAAGTATCTGAACTATAGGCTCTGAAAAGACAATCAAAATTCCTGTAAGTGGTACAGTCACTACAAATATTAGTTGTAGGTAATGCTTAAGTGTATGTTGCACACCTTGCCAATCTTTACAGGCAATCATTTTTGAAGAATAAGGAATTACGGCAGTACCCAATGCTGTGGTAACTAAGCTAATGGGGAAGGCGATCGCTCTTTGTCCGTAGTTAAGTGCTGCTACACTCCCAGGCGATAACATTGCTGCCATCGATTGATCGACAAAAGCAGCGCTACCAATTAAAAACGATCCTGCCATTGCCGGAAAAAATTGATTAATTACCTGATGTAAGTGAGCATTCAATCCATACCACTTCAGCTCCAATAAAACGCCTTGCTGATAAATTGCCGCTCCCAAAAGAATAATTTCCAATACTGCACCACCAACTAACCCTGCTGCTAAGGCAAAAACACCCCAAGACTTATTCAGTAATAGAAATATTATTGTTATGGCTGGCGTCATAATTGGACACACAGCTGCTAACGCAAAACGCTCACCCGCATTCAAAACTGCACCCCAGATTAGAAGGATTCCATTCAGCATTACCACAGGTGCAATCACCCATAGCAGCTTAAAAGTCAAATCTAATTTTTCAGCACTAAATCCTGCTGCAATTTGTGGTAAATACAAGGGTGCAGTAGCCAACATTAGTATGGTTGTGATTAAAAGCAGTCCTAAACTCCAGAGCATAACTCCAGAAAAAAGTTTTTGAGCTGCATTTATGCCTTCTTGTTCTCGTACTTGAATATATGTAGGAATGAGAGCAGCATGAAAAGAACCAGCTACGACAATAATGATGAAATCAGGAACTAGCATGGCAATTAAAAATGCATCTAAAGTATCTCCAATTCCAAACTTCCAAGCGACAATTAATTCTTTAAACACAGCCACTATTTTGATTAATGCTGTTCCTAAACCAACCGTAATCGCTGCTCCCAAAATTTGGCGGTTGATGGAGCCACCTGATAAATTCCTCCAATGTTTCACAATATTTTGCACTGACAAAACTTTCATTTAGATTTACTCCAAATTCTTTATGAATTTGAGTTTTAGATCACTCATTGTCGTAATCTGCATATTTTGATAGCACACTAAATATTGTTAGTTACTGTGACGATAGCATTATTTTTGATAGTAGATGTTGCTGTACTATTCCCTAAATATTTTGGTTTATATCCTGGGACGATTTGCTCAAGTAGAAACAGAATTAAATTCGTATGATTCTTAGCCGCGGCCTTGCATAAATCTTCGACAGCAATAGTCAAATTATCTGGAACAATTCGACTCGCATTTTTGACAACTAACAACTTTTCATGCTCAGTTGGTTCGTACTCTTCTCCTTCAATAAACAACTCTTCAAATAACTTTTCACCTGGACGCAAACCAGTAAAGACAATTTCAATATCTTTGTTGACTTCATATCCACAAAGACGAATCAATTCCTTTGCCAAATCAACTATTTTCACTGGCTGTCCCATATTTAACATCAGCACTTCTCCACCATGCCCAATTACTGCTGCTTGCAACACTAATTGCACTGCCTCTGGAATCGTCATGAAATAGCGGCGGATTTCCGGATGGGTAACTGTGACGGGGCCTCCTGCTAAAATTTGCCTAGTGAAAGTCGGGACGACACTGCCACGACTACCCAAAACATTACCAAAGCGCACAGCAACATAAGATAAGCCACTTTTTTTTGCTGCTTGCAATACCAACATTTCTGCAACTCTTTTACTTGCTCCCATCACATTGGTGGGATTAACTGCCTTATCTGTAGATATCATCACGAAATGTTGAACTTTGTATTGCAGCGCCAGATCCACTAAATTTTTTGTTCCCAGTACGTTGTTAGTAATTGCTTCTGGTGAATTTAATTCCATCAGAGGAACGTGCTTGTGGGCTGCGGCATGAAAAATCACATCTGGCTGGAATCGCTCAAAGGCGTGTTTAAGGCGATCGCGGTAACGAATATCGCCAATGAAGATATGAAGACGAGGGGCATATCTTGCAGATTTCCCATCTGCTGTTAGGGCTTGAACTAGTTGTTCTAATTCCTGCTGAATATTGAACACAGAATTCTCACCATGCCCCATTAGCATCATTTGGGCAGGATGACATTTGTAAATTTGACGGCAAAGCTCACTACCAATCGAGCCGCCTGCGCCTGTAATTAGTACTCTCTTGCCTGCCAAAAATTCCGCAACTCGTCCAATATCTGTCTGTATTGGTTCACGCCTGAGTAAATCTTCAATCCGCACATCACGAATGCTATCCACTCTTACTCGTCCATTCAGGATTTCATGTATTCCTGGTAAAGTACTGGTTTGAATGCCGGTAGCTTTGCAAATATCAACGATTTCTCGAATCACTTTTCCTGCAACTGTTGGCATTGCAATAATCACCTTGTGAATTTGCAAAGATTTGACAATATCAGGTATTTTGTGGCGATCGCCCACTACAGGAATACCGTGAATGTGTGCATATAGTTTTTGGGGATCGTCGTCAACAAAGGCAACTGGATAAAAACCCTGTTGAGGATTTGTTTGCATTTGTTGCAATAAAGACACTCCAGCTTTCCCAGCCCCGACGATCAGTACTCGTTGTGAGGGGTTAAATACTGCTCGTTTTTGGTGAGTTTTTTCTACTGCTTTGATGCTGAAACGCAAACCACCGATGAAAATAAACGAAAGTAGTCCATCAATTAATGGCAATGAACGTGGAAGTCCACTGAAAACAGAGTTTGGGATGCTATGAATCACATCAAAACAAAACGATTGTATGATAATCGCTGCTGCCATCAACATAGCGATGTATGTGAGTTCTTCAATGCTGGCATAGCGCCAGTAACGGCGATAAAAACCAGAACTCCATAAAATGAATTGTTTGATCAGCAAAAATAGTGTTGTGGCAAATGCTAAGTTTGGCAGATATGCTTCTAGGCTAGGTATTCCATCTAAGCGCAGAATCAAAGCTAATAGGGGTGTAGCGGCAAAAATAATGATGTCGATTATTAACCAATGCCTGTTTCTCACTTTTAGCAATTTATCAAGCAATATATTGCTTGATTTCTGCATTAACCAATGAGAAACAAAAAAGAAAACATTCATTGTTTTAAACCTCAATTCGCTAAAGACTATTACTTAGCTATAAATAGCCAAGTCTAGACAAAGCAAATTGGTAAACCAATTTTATTAATTATTGCAAAACTTGTAGTAAAACTACACAGCAAAAGAAATTTGCAGTTGTCGCAGTCATTATCAAAATTGGTATCCATTCACTTATTGTCCTGTTTAACTCAAATCAAATATCTTTGACAGATTGTCAGTTTTGGTTTGATGACTATCTCAAATGCATCCAAAATTTATTATGCACTTAATCTAAGTTAAATCAACTGACCAAAAGTATAGTAATTGTGTCTGACAATCATTTTAGTTAATATTCACACCACAATAACTATCTTGAATATATACATAAGTAACTCATCCTCAATAATTGGATTTTGATTAAATAACTGAGTCGCAATGCATACAACATATTTAAAATTATCCAGCGGAGCTTAAAGGTTAAGAAACGTTTTTAAACTATGTTGATTTGCTGATATACAAAAAAACTTTTTTAATTACTATATCTAGACTCAATCAAAAACTATCATTTTTAAGCCTAATCACATTGAAAATTAATACTTTTCTTAAAATTGGTCTGAATCAATTGATAAGTCAAATATCAATTTTTGCATTACAAACCCTTTAGAACAATGATTACATCATCTCATTACTGTATTTACAAAAAGATTATCTCAAGGTTTGCTAAACAAGATTTTTAGGACGTAAGTATAGCAAAAGCTTGTTTAGAAAATTCCATAAAATTCAGATTAGCTGATTGTTAACTCTATCAATACTTTTCATTTACAATTTGTTGTATTTTTGGTGTTTAGACGTATATTATGTGGTGATTAACATGATATATGCTAGCAACAAGCATTATTTTATAGATTTTGATATCAATAGAAAAGCTTTGATATGGTCAAAAAAATGAAGCTAAAACAAGCAATAACTTTATTTTTAAGAAAAAATTATAGATAAGTAAAACAAGAAGTATTGATGCCAAATTTAGAAGTTAATGAATGATTCCGATGTTGCATATGAGTATCAAATCAGCAACAATATATCTAGATGTCACAAAATGATCGCCGACCAGCACAAAAATATTTATAGGCTATCTTTGCATTGCAAGTGAGCGTCTTTGCGATATATATTATTCATGTTCCCGAATCTATAAAAGTTTGTCTCCCTATCTTGATGACATCTATAGTTGAAGTCAAGCCAACAAAAGTCAATTTTTTTGTCAAAGGTATTCTACTAACTGTTTTGTATGTCCCCTGGGGGGGTATTCTATAATAAGTAGGCAATCAACTCAACACCATTGACAGTAATACCAGAAGCATAAGAGTGCTGATAAGTGTCTAGAAAGTTAGAAGCATTAAAAATGGTTTGCTCAGTAAGCCTTTACAGAGCTTACTAATAATCAATTATCAAGGTTGATTGAACATAAGAATTTTCATTAGTACAAGCATTGATGGCTTAATGCTTGAGACTAGGAGTGTTTTTTAGGTGCAGCACGCTATAAAACTTTAGTATTTAACAACATCACCATGATCTACCAGCATAAAACACTAGAAATCAAACCATACATAACTAGATGGTCGAACCAAACACTATCAAACACAATACAGGCTACTACAGTAGTGGCGATTGAGAAAATTTTTTTACCACCAGCGCAGATTCGACACTACTTTGAGCCTAACAAGATGCAAGAATTAGTGGAATCAGTCAGGCAGCATGGTATTCTTGAGCCACTCTTAGTTCGCTCCATTCATAACGAGATGTACGAGTTAGTCAGTGGAGAACGACGCTATCGAGCAGCAAAAGAACTTCAGATAACACAAATTCCTGTGATAGTGCGCCAACTCAACGACGAAGAAGCATTGCAGATTAGCTTAATTGAGAATTTACAACGAGAAGACTTGAATCCGGTTGAGGAAACAGAGGGTATTCTACAACTATTGGCAATGAAGCTGAATCTAGAAATTCAAAGTATTCCTAAATTACTTTATAGGATGCAGCATGAAGCTAAACATAAAAATACCCAAAACGTTTTGGGCAGTGAACAAGGGCAAACTGTAATAGAAGTATTTAGAGGATTAGGGTTAATGAGTTGGGAGTCTTTCGTTAGTAGTCGCTTGCCTTTACTGAATTTACCTGAGGAAATTTTATTAGCTCTACGTCAAGGAAAGATAGCTTATACCAAAGCTCAAGTCATTGCTAGAGTCAAAGATAGAGAACAAAGGGAAGCACTGCTAGAAGAAGTGATCGCCAAAACACTTTCGCTTTCTCAAATCAAAGAGCGGATCACCAGTCTTGCTACTACAAGTACTAATGGCGATCGGCAATCATCCCTTAAAAATCGTATGAATGCAATTGTCCGTCTGCTGGATAAATCGCAAATTTGGGATCATCCTACCAAGCGAGAATCACTAGAAAGGCTGATGGAACAGTTAAAAGCACTAGTCTTGGAAGAGTAAGCTAACAAACCTAACTGAGTAGCTCGTAACCTTGGAAGTATTCTGTATCTGCTGTGCGCTCAAAACTGGGAAGATAATATAGATAAATATTGCTCATATCCTGATCTTGTATTTTCATTCCCACAGAGCTAGAAATGACGTTAGTTGTTGCTACATTTTATAAATTTGTTAATCTGCCAGATTTTGTCGAGAAACAACAACCTTTACTATCCTATTGCCAAGTGCAAGGCATTAAGGGAACGATTCTGCTGGCACAAGAAGGTATTAACGGCACGATTGTTGGCTCGCGTCAGAGCGTAGACTCAGTATTATCTTTTCTGCGTTCAGATTCGCGCCTTGCAGATTTGGAACACAAAGAGTCTTGTGCTGACTCACCGCCGTTTGAGCGGATGAAAGTACGTCTAAAAAAAGAAATTGTCACTATTGGGCTGCCCGAAGTCAACCCTAATAAAAGCGTGGGAACTTATGTCAGTCCTAAAGACTGGAATGCCATTATTTGCGATCCAGAAGTGACAGTGATTGACACTCGCAATGATTATGAAGTGAGTATTGGCACTTTTAAAGGGGCGCAAAATCCCAAAACAGAATCATTTCGCCAATTTCCGGATTATATTGGCAAGCAACTTGATCCAAATCAACACAAGAAGGTGGCACTCTTTTGTACTGGTGGAATTCGTTGTGAAAAAGCTTCGGCTTTTATGCTCTCCCAAGGATTTCAAGAAGTTTATCATCTCAAAGGTGGTATTCTCAAATATTTAGAGGAAGTTCCAGCAGAAGAAAGTTTGTGGGAAGGAGAGTGTTTTGTTTTCGATGAACGCGTGGCAGTTCGTCACGGTTTGGAATCTGGCACTCACCAAATGTGTGCTAGTTGTGGGCATCCGCTCTCAGAAGTTGATCGCACTTCTTTAAAGTACGAGGAAGGAATTTCTTGTCCCCACTGTTTTGATAGTTTGACAGAAGAGAAAAGAAAACGCCAGCAGGAAAAACTGCGCCAACAAAATTAACAGTGGCTTAGCGATCGCTGTTGCTCGATAAGTTACGATGCATCTTTCCAAGTTCTTAAAATTTGACAGTGCTACACCCAATGCCGATGTATGTATACAATATGGAGCAAATGCGATCGCTACAGATACTCGCATCTTCATAGTAAAAACAAATCTGCTTTAGTCAAATCGCCCATTATAAACAGTTTGTAGTCAGGATTTCAGTTCCGGCTTGAGGACTTTAGTCCTGACTACGAGCAAACATTTTTCTTCAGTTTGATTAACCGGACATGATATTAAATGACAACTTTTGTAAGTATTTAGTGTATTAATTTTTAAAATGATTTAATACTCTAAGTTTCTATACATAAATGCTAAGTTTTAATTTTTCATAGCTAGAGTCAAGCCATCTGCAATTGGTATCATACTGATCGTAACTCTTTGATCTTGATGTATTTTCTGATTTAAAGCACGAATTTTGTTAGTGCGATTGTCTTGGACATTGCGATCGGCTACTTGACCTGACCATAACACGTTGTCGATCGCAATTAGCCCTTTTGAACGTACAAGTTGCAAAGCGAGTTCATAATAATTCTCATAGTTGCTTTTGTCAGCATCAATAAAGGCAAAATCAAAGCTTTCTCCTTCTCCTGCTGCTAACAACTGCTCTAGTGTTTCCAGGGCTGGAGCAATGTGCAATTCAATTTTATTTGCCACACCTGCTTGCTGCCAGTAGCGACGAGCAATAGCTGTGTACTCTTCACTGACATCACAAGCCACTACTTTGCCATCTGCTGGCAATGCCAATGCCACTACCAGAGAACTATAACCAGTAAAGACACCAATATCCAACGTTTTCTTTGCCCCGATTAACCGCACCAGCAATCCCATCAATTGTCCTTGCTCTGGTGCAATTTGCATTTCAGCCATTGGATGCTGTGCTGTTTCCTGCCGCAGTTGAGCTAGAAGTTCTGGCTCCCGTAGAGATACGGAAAGTAAGTAATCATAAATGTGTTTTTCTAAACCAAGAGTCTTATTTGCCATAAAGTGCGATCGCCAACACCGAGTTCCGTAAAAGATTTTACTTTGGACAGTTCGCCACAGTTATTTCAATCTGATATTTTGATGAATAAGCATACAAAAAGCTTAATCCTAATAGTGACAAGCATATATTTTGCTTTCTTAAATAAAAATTAACAAAATCATTTTTACTTTAATTTAGCCTTAGATATGTTTCAGTACATCAACTTAATAAGTTTTGCCTGAATCTGTGATCTCAATTTCTTGCTTGAAGCTGAAATCAAGGCGGGTGCTATTCAGCGATTGCTAGGTTGATCGAGTGATTGGAATTGCAACACTATCTCTCAGCGAGTTCGCGCCTACTCATCGACTAAAGGAGATCAGTAATGGTACAAGATCCTGTTTCATCAAGTCCCGTTTCACAAGCACTGAATAGCTCTGAAGCCGATCGCTGGGCTGCTGAGATTGAAGCGCAGATGACTGATGATGAACGCTTTTCGCTGATCCTCAGTCTGATGGTGGTGCTGCGGGGTGTCAGAGAAAAGCGAGTACCCGAAGAGATTGGGCGACTTGCGGGCTATGTTCCAGGGGTGCCGCGATTGGGAGTTCCACCCCAGAAAATTACTGACGGACCAATTGGCGTAACTAATCCGCTCGGCAGTCGAGTCGGTGATACGGCAACCGCCCTACCTTGTGGGCTGTGCCTGGGTTCAACCTTTAACCCGACATTGGCACGGGAAGCGGGTGCGGTGATCGGTCGAGAGGCAAGACTACGCGGCTACAATGTAATCTGTGGTGGTGGTATTAATCTGCCTCGTGATCCGCGCCACGGACGCAACTTTGAATACATCTCAGAAGATCCTTGGCTTTCCGGTGTGATGGGCGCTGAGAATGTGATTGGCACACAGTCCGAAGGCGTGATATCGATGCTCAAGCACGTTTCGCTCAACGTCAATGAGATAAACAAGTTTTGGTTAGATGCAATCATCGATCCGATCGCCCATCGAGAATCCGATTTACTCGCGTTCCAAATCGGCATCGAGCGCGGCAATCCGGGTTCGCTGATGGGAGCGTACAACAAAGTTAACGGCGCGTACAATTGTGGCAATGATCCGATTTTGAATGGTGTGATCAAAGATGCGATCGGCTTCAAAGGCTACATCATGTCAGACTGGATGGCAGTTTATCATTGGGATTTCGCCCTTAAAGGTCTCGATCAGCATTCAGGCGCACAGTTAGACCAGAAAGAATGGTTTAATGAGCCACTCAAAGAAGCAATGGCAAACGGTGAATTTCCGAGAGCGCGATTATCTGATATGGTGCGGCGGATTCTACGATCAATTCACATGGTGGGTGTAGATCAATGGGATGGTGAGTCAGGATACACGGTAGATATGGCGAAGCATAATGATGCGGCGCTGGAAGTTGCTCGTCAGGGGATTGTGTTGCTGAAAAACGACGATGCAATCCTACCGCTTTCACCTGATCTCAAAACTATTGCGGTGATTGGCTGGCAGGTGAACAAAGGAGTCGTTGCAGGGGGCGGATCGAGCCAAACTCTACCAACCGGTGGCTATGCAGCTGAAATTCCCATTGGTGGAGACTCCCTACTTGCTCCCGTCCGAACCGAAGCTTATCACCCTTGTGCGCCACTGGCGGAAATCAAGAAGCAACTTCCCCATACAAAGGTGATGTTCGATCCTGGCATTTATCCTGCTGATGCGGCTGAACAAGCGCGTCGTGCAGATATTGCGATCGTCTTTGGGGTCAAATTTGAAAGTGAAGGCTTCGACGATCCGGATCTCACCCTCCCTTACGGACAGGATGCCATGATCGAAGCTGTCGCTACTGCAAATCCGAATACAATCGTGGTTCTCGAAACAGGCAATCCGATCGCGATGCCGTGGCGAGATAAAGTCAAAGCGATCATCGAGCTATGGTTTCCGGGACAAGCGGGCGGAACTGCGATCGCAGAAGTCCTCACTGGACGAATCAATCCTTCAGGTCGCTTGCCGATTACGTTCCCTGCCGATGTTCAACAACTGCCACGTCCAGAACTTCCAAATTTTGGTGAACCCTTTGGTAAACCTTCGACCGTTCACTTTAATGAAGGGGCTGAGATTGGCTATCGTTGGTTTGCCAAAACGAATGCAAAGCCGCTTTATGGGTTTGGTTATGGATTGAGCTATACGCGCTTTGCCTACAGTAACTTCACCATTGAGGGCGGTGAAACAATTAAGGCAAGCCTTACGGTCAAGAATGTGGGCGATCGTGCAGGGGCAGATGTGCCACAACTCTATTTAACTGAAGCAGCAGGTGACAAACGGATGCGGCTGCTGGGTTTCGAGCGAGTGCAACTAGAACCAGGTGAATCAAAGCGGGTGGAGATGATGGCTGATCCGCGACTGCTGGCAAGGTTTGATGGCGATCGAGGGCAGTGGCGCATCGATGAAGGAACTTACACAATCAGTCTGTCGCGTGCTGCTGATGATCTAGTAGAAACGGCAGAAACAACGCTAATCGGGCAACATTTCGGGCGATGATCATAGGGTTGATGCGTCTGAATCCGAAAAATGCAGAGATTTAACTGATCTAGTAAGGAGTAGACTCGATGGAAACGCTGCCTCACCTCGCCATCCCTGCAAAGGAAGTCCCTGTTCCAAGCACGGTTTCGCCCGAACTACAAAAGCATATTGCCACGCCAATCCCGCCGCTTGTCTCCATGCCGACGACCGCAGAAGGCTGGAAGGCGCTACAGAAAGAGGCGAATCAGGTGTATGAAAATCTTGCGATCGCGGGTGCCAAGCAAATGGGTATCACAATCGAGTCTGTCGAGATTGAGGGCGTATCGTGCTATCGAGTCTCGCCTAAATTGATCGCCCCTGGCAAAGAGAACCATCTGATTGTTCATGTGCATGGCGGTGCCTTTTTGTTCAATGGCGGTATCGCAGCAGTCGGAGAAGCGATGTTACAGGCTCAGACTTGCCAAACGCACGCTTTGTCGATAGATTACCGAATGCCACCCGACTTCCCCTTTCCAGCAGCACCAGATGATGTGCTAACAGTCTGGAAAGCAGTTGTGAACGACTATGATCCTAAATCTGTCGTCATGGGTGGCACCTCCGCAGGAGCCGGATTGATCATGACGACAATGCTGCGCTGCAAACAAGAGGGACTAGCGATGCCAGTGGCTTTGTTCCTCGGTACGCCTTATGCTGACTTGACGAAAACCGGAGACAGTTTGTATCTAAATGCGGAAGTGGATCGTATGCTAGGTCGGATGAAGGAAGATTATTAGAGTCCACGAAGCTATATGCAGGTAGCCATGCTTTATACGATGAGCAATTGTCTCCAATTTACGGCGATTTTTCTGGATGCCCACCTGCTATCCTCATTTCTGGCACGAGGGATCTACTGTTGAGTACAACGACCCGTACCCATTGTAAGCTCAGAGCCGCAGGCATCCCTGCGGAGTTGCACCTGTATGAGGGAATGTCGCATGGCGATTATCTAACCGCTTTTCTGACTCCAGAAGCGCAGAACGTCATGATGGAGATCGCCTTGTTTTTTGATCGTTATTGGAAGTTGTAGGGTGGCCTTTGCCGTCTCTTTGAGTGAAGCGCGATCGCTCTATATTAAAGAATGCTGCACAAGCACAACATAGATGCTAGAGAAATAAAACATTGTTTTTATAGGGCATCGCCTCATACCTTGCTTTCAAAATTGAGTTCAAAACAAAAAACAACACAAATATTTTGATCAAAAGAAGAATATCAAGGGATTTCTGACATTTCAGCGTGATAGTATTTCTTTTCGCCAATTTTGTTATTAACCTAGTCCTATGGAAGCAGAACCATTCATTTTTACGATTTTTTTCTTAACGATCGGGCCTATTAAAACCATTCCCGCTTTTGCAAAAATCATGCACTCAATGTCGCTCGCATTCAAGCGGGAGGTTGCAGTCAAGGGAGTTTTGATCGCCAGTGCGATCTGTTTGTTCATCGTGCTATTAGGACGGAGTTTGTTAGCTCGTTATAAGATTTCTTTAGAAGCTGTAGAAATTGCGACTGGCATTGTTCTGTTACTTTCCGCTTTGAAAGCAATCTTCCCGGTTGTTCACCCTGTAGAGCCACCGGTGCCTGCTAACCCCACTGCAATTCAACTTGCAATTTCTCCAGTTGCATCTCCAATTATCGTGCCACCTGTTGGCATTGCAGTCATCCTGATTTTCATTATGATTGCACCGCGTTATCCTGGAATGGATTTCGCAATCGTCAAGGTACTATCACTGATGATGCTCCTGAATTTTCTGGTTATGTTCTTCATCGACAAAATCATGAAGGTTACAGGTTTAATGCTGATTTTTAATGTGTTTGCAGCAACGCTGGTTTTTTCCAGGTTGCGTTGGCAGTCGAAACCATTTTAGGGGCGTTTAAAGGCTTGGGTGTCCTGAGATAATTGGCTTTACAGACAACTCCAATTCAAAATTCTACTTACATTCTAATAGCATAATGCCAGCCACTAGACACTATTTTTGACAGCATAAAGTGTGAAGCTATTAAGGGAATTTTGGCAATTCAACTTGCCTGGACGAGGGTTTTGGTATGACGCTTATTTTCATACATGAAATCAGCAACGCTATAAATTCCTTCCCCCATAGTTGAATCACACTTGCAAAGACTATGGTAATAGTAATAGCTACAACACGCCAGCCATCAAAGACAAATGCTTTACAAGGCAAAAAATATACAACAAAAACTGTGTTCTTGTCATCTTGATGTTATTTATAGTTATAGTTAATTAATTTACAAAAATCGACACAAATTGTAGTTAAAGGCAATAACCCTTGATTATTAGATGATTATTTTAAGATTTAGTGATTATTTTGCATAGCAACACTCTTTCTACTCCTTGAGTTATATTTCACAAATTTATAGAATTGGTAAACTAACATACAATCCAAAATTGCACTTTACTGTAGTCGCTATCTGCACGGGAGAAAGCCATGAGCCGTCCAATTATTCTTGGTATTGTTGGTGACAGTGCTGCTGGAAAAACCACACTCACAAAAGGGATTGCTCAGGTGCTTGGCCCAGAAAATGTGACAGTCATTTGTACGGATGATTACCATCGCTATGATCGCAAACAACGTGCGGAAATTGGCATCACAGCTCTTCACCCCGACTGCAACCATTTAGATATTATGCAGCAGCACCTGTCACTGCTGAGAATAGGACAGCCTATTCTTAAGCCTGTTTACAGTCACACAACAGGGACATTTGAGCCACCAGTTTACATTAAACCGGGTAAATTCGTGATCGTTGAGGGATTGCTTGGCTATTCAACTCGTACAGCTCGTGATTCTTATGACGTGAAAGTTTATCTGGCACCCCCTGAAGAATTACGTGCTACTTGGAAAGTTAAGCGAGATACACAAAAGCGGGGATATACAGAAGAACAGGTGTTGGCAGAACTAGAAAAGCGAGAACCAGACTCAGAACAGTTTATTCGTCCACAGCGACAGTGGTCAGATATAGTAATAAGTTTTTATCCACCTAACGATGATTTAAATCAAGTTAACGGACACCTAAATGTGCGTTTAGTCTTGCGTCCAACCATTCCCCATCCAAATTTTACCCAGATTCTTGGTCTCGATCATAATTCTATGTCGGCAATTCGCCTGGGATTAGATCGAGATATGGGTAAACCCGTTGATGTTTTAGAAGTTGACGGTCATGCCACCTTAGAACAAGTTAATAAGTTAGAACATCTAATTTGTTCGGATATGCCTCACTTGAGAAGTATATGCGATCGCGATAGTAATCCAGAGTTAGGTAAAGTAGCCGGTACAACTGGGGAAACAATTCAAAGTTATCCCCTCGCCCTTACCCAACTTTTGATTACTTACCATATGCTCAAAGCAACACAAATACATTAGTAGTTAATAGCTAATGGCTAATGCTGAAAATAATAGCTATTAGCTTAGAGAGAAAATTTTAAATATTTCGTCAAATAGGTTATATTTTGAGAGTTTTCAGGGGATAACTAGAGTATAGATACTCTGCAAGCGTACTTCCCTGGATTTAGTATGACTTATTGTCTCAGAATTGCTGATATGCCTGAGACCGAGCGTCCGCGAGAGCGGTTGTTGGCTCATGGTTCTAAAGTTTTATCCACTGCTGAATTAATTGCAATTCTGCTTGGTACTGGGCAAGGAGCGGGAAAACTCTCTGCTGTAGGTTTGGGACAATACATATTACACGAATTGAGTAAATGCGATCGAGATCCCTTGGCAGTGCTGCGAGATATTAGTGCTGCTGAATTAATGCAAATTCCTGGCATCGGCCCAGCAAAAGCAACTACCATATTGGCAGCAATTGAATTAGGTAAACGTGCTTTTCAGTCTCGTCCTTCGGATCGGACAGTTATTGATAGTCCAGCAGTAGCTGCTGCTGCTCTCAGCCAAGATTTGATGTGGCAAACAAAAGAGCGTTTGGCAGTTTTGCTGTTGGATGTGAAAAATCGCTTGCTAGGAACCCAAGTAATTACTATTGGCACTGCCACCGAAACTTTAGCACCTCCCCGCGAAATTTTTCGAGAAGTGATTCGCCAAGGGGCAACACGAGTTATAGTTGCGCATAATCATCCTTCAGGTAATATTGAACCGAGTAGCGAAGATATCGAACTTACCCGGCAGTTGCTAGCAGGGGCGCAATTTTTGGGTATTCCACTGCTAGATCATTTAATTTTAGGTAATGGCAATCATCAAAGTTTGCGGGAAATTACAACTTTGTGGGAGGAGTATCCCCAGGGAGATTGATAAAATTGGAAGCCCTCTGTAAATGCTAATAATTCATCACAAGAGTGGAGAGCCACGCAGTAAAGTAATCTATTTCTGGTAGTGTAACCCTATCTAGGGGAGGATATTACCCAGTAACAAACCGCCAATATTTTGCTTAATGTTCTCCGCTCGCTGGTTTAAGCATATTCCCTCATACTAAAAGCTGGTATATACCGATGAGAGTTCCGTCTGGATCTCGAAGATAAGCCGTTTTAATTCCAAAGTAGGGATTATTCATGGGTGGTGCGATAAATTTCACACCTTTATGTCTTAATTGTTGATATTCTTCTTCCACATCATGGACTGTAAAAATCAATGCTACAGTGTCTTGACATTCAGCATGAGGTGGCTTGTCGGCATTATGAATTAGTTGTGCCATTTCTTGTCGCCGAAATATACTTAGCCTCATATCTCCGGCTTTAAACTCGGCATATCCGTCTTCTTCATCTTCTACAGCAACGTCAAATTCCATCACATCTTTGTAGAACAAAAAGCTAGCTTTCCAGTCTTTTACCAATAATCTTGTGTATGCTAAACCTGTTTTCATTGCTAGTGTCCCTCTGCTGCAATCTTTGATTGACTTATGCGATCGCCTCTTGTGGTAAGTTTCTGTGCAGATTTATTTGTAATAATCTTCGTTATTAAAAACAGAGTAAATCAACTTTAAGGAGTATTTTTGCAAAAAATTGCACATTGTAACTGCTTAGATCGCTAATTATTCAGCAGGTTCGGTGTAAACAACTTCGTAAAGATGAAATTCATTTTCAGCCAACCCTTGCCAATACTCATTCAAGGGTTTGTATTTTGGATCTTTTAGTAATTCTTCAAAATCTGCAAAACTGCGCCATTGTCCATAATTTACATTGTGAACACCATCTAGGGAACGATGAAAATTAGCAGAAAGAAGTCCAGAATTTTGCAAACCCACTCCTACGTATTCTCTTTCTAGTTCCACTAGGCGCATTTGGTTTTCTGGCTTGACTCGGAATTCAGCAAGGTGAATCAACCCGCCTTTACTAATTTTTAGATTGGCATTATCCGGTTTAGAAACCACAACTTCGTAAACGTGTGATTCTGGTTTAGAAAAGTTACCTAATTTTGCAGCCTTTGCTTGCACCTCAGAATTATTGATAAAGGCTTTGTAGTCTTCTATCGTTTGCCATTGAGCATAATTCATTACCCGCACCTCATCTATACTTTTATGAATGCTAGATGAGATAAAACCGGGCTGATATTTCACTGTTGTTTCTAGAAATTCAATAATTGTGTTTATCAATTCCTGCTGACGTTTTGGCTCTACGGCAAAGATAATTATTACCGTAACTACATCGTTGTTTTTAGAAATAGTTGGCATTTTTTACCTCGTAGATGTTCTGGTTCAAAAAGATTGATTAAAAAACTTCTGCTTTGTGAATTATCCTTATTTAGATTCGACAGCCACCTGTTCTGGCTTTTGAAATACAAACGATAGTAAGGGTGGTGCTAAAAAAGTTGTCAAAATTACCATCACAATAATTGCAGCATCTAACGAACCAGATAAAACTCCAGTTGTTGAGCCGATACCTGCAAATACCAGTCCTACTTCTCCCCGTGGAATCATGCCAACACCAATTGCTAATCGATTAGTTTCTTCTCGGTCGAATACTGCAAAACCGCTGATTACTTTGCCTACAATTGCTACCACAATTAAGAATGCAGCGATAATCAGACCTTCGCGATTTTCGGGTACAAATGGATTTAAGACGCCAATATTAGTTTTGGCACTTACAACCACAAAGAAAATAGGTACTAGTATATCTGCAATGGGAATAACTTGGTTTTTTAACGCTCGACATTTTTGAGTTTCTGCTAATACTAAACCAGCAGTAAATGCTCCTAAAATTGCTTCTAATTTAATAGCTGTAGCAATGTAGGACAAAACAAAAGCAAAAATTAAAGCCGGAATTAACAACTGACCGCGAGTTCTCAACTCATCGACAATTTTGACAAAGTAAGGATTGAAAAGACGACCAAGTAAAACTGCTCCGACTAAGAATACTACTGCACTGATAATCAAATATAGTACATTCGTCAGTTCTACTTCTCCAGTTTTTGCCAGACTTGCAACAACAGCAAGAATAATAATGCCAAGAACATCATCTAAAACAGCAGCGCCAATAATAATTCGTCCTTCTTTACGATTGAGATATTGTAGTTCTGCTAAAACTTTAGCTGTAATTCCAATACTGGTTGCGGTAAGAGTGGCACCAGCAAAAATTGCTGGAACAGTGGGTACACCAAACAAGTAAACTAATCCTAAAGTTCCACCAAAAAAGGGCGCGGCTACTCCTACGAATGCAACGATCGCTGAGTAAGACCCTACTTTCAGTAGTTCTTTTAAATCTGATTCCAAACCAATTTCAAATAGTAGAATTACTACACCTATTTCTGCCAATACTGAAATGACTTCGCTATTGATTTGAAATGTAGCTGCTGCTCCATCCAAACTTAAACCTGTAGTGGCTATTAAAAAATTAATGATGAGGGAACTACTACTATCACCTCCCCCCTCAGGAAATACTAATAAGTGAAATGCAGATATTCCCACCACAAGCCCACCGAGTAATTGTCCTAAAACTGGCGGCATATTTAAGCGAGCGCAAATCTCAGCACCAATAATACTGGCAAGATAAATTACGATCAAACTAATCAGCACTCCTGCCATGATGGCTGCACTGTCTGATTCTGTGGCAGTTGCCAACAGAGGAATAATTTGGCTAGAGGTAAAAGAAGTCACCCAGGTTAAAGAATTTGTTAACATCTTGTGTTGCTTTTTTCAACTCTTTTGGATGTAAAAAAACCCGATTTCATTGAAAAATCGGGTTGGTAGTAAATTTAGCGATATATTTCAGTAGAAACTCGTCCATCATCTTCTAGATGTTGTGGTGGTTGAGGTGGACGACGACGCGAAAATAAGCGATCGCGTATTGTTCCAATCACGATGTATAAAATTGGCACCACAAATAAACTTAAGAAGGTGGCAACAAGCATTCCGCCAAACACTGCTGTACCAAGAGATTGGCGACTACCAGCCCCTGCTCCAGTGGCAATCACCAAGGGGAAAATTCCCAATAAGGTAGAAATGGCAGTCATGAGAATTGGACGCAAGCGCTCTTGAGCTGCTTGTACGGCAGCTTTGGTAATCGAAAGCCCTTGCTCGTGTAGTTGGTTGGCAAATTCTACAATCAAAATAGCATTCTTACTTGCTAAACCAATCAACATTACCAATCCAACTTGGCAAAAGATATCGTTATCAAGTCCCCGCAATGACTGTGCCAACAGCGCCCCAAAGATAGCTAGGGGAACCGAGAGCATAATAATTAACGGATCAATATAATTTTCGTACTGGGCAGCTAATACTAAGAAAACGAAAACAAGTCCCAAACCAAAAATTAAGGGTGCAAGTCCGCCTGATTCTATTTCTTCTGCTGCTATCCCTGTCCATTCATAACCAAAAGTTGTTGGTAATACCTTTTGCGATACTTGTTCCATCGCTTGAATTGCTTGTCCTGAGCTGTAGCCAGGATCTGGTGAGCCGTTAATTTCAATTGAGCGGAACAAGTTGTAGTGATTAATTGTTTGTGCTCCAGTAGTAGGAGTGAGTTTAACAAGATTGCCCAGAGGAATCATTTGATCGTCAGCAGAGCGAACATACAGTTTATTAATATCCTGTGGATTGGAGCGAAACTGAGCATCTGCTTGAACATATACCCGGTAAGTCCGTCGTTCATAATTAAAGTCATTTACATATCGCGAACCTAAGTAACTCTGGAGAGTATTAAATATTTCATCTACGTCAACATTGAGAGCCTTAGCGCGATTGCGATCAACTTCAATCAACATTTGGGGAGTATTGGCAGCGAACGTGCTAAATACAGCTTGTAATCCTGGTGTTTGATTACCTTGCTGAAGTAACTGCCCCATTACTTGCAGCATGGTTTCCAAGTCGCTGTTACCAGCTCTATCTTGTAGCTGATATTGAAAACCACTAAAACTACCTAAACCTCGAATTGTGGGTGGATTGACTGGCAAAACTCTTGCTTCAGTAATTCCTGATAATTTACCTTGCAAATTGCCGATGATTGCCTGCACTGGCTGATTGCGGCGTTGATCCCAAGGCTTGAGGGTTGTAAAAATTACACCGTTGTTAGCTGTGCTGCCACTAAAACTAAATCCACCAACAGCAAATGTGCCTGTGACTTCCGGCAATTTGAGAATTTCTGCTTCAGCTTGCTGCATCACTTTGCTAGTGTAGTTCAGCGAAACTCCCTCTGGCCCTTGAATAATCGTAATGAAGTAACCTTGGTCTTCATCGGGAAGAAATGATGTAGGTACTTGGGTATAAAGCCAACCTGTCAATACCAAGGATAAAACAAACAGTGCGATGACAATTGCTTTCACTCTTACCAAGCGGTTGAGGAACCACTCATATCTGTGACGCATTGAGTCTTGGAACGAGTTAAACTTACCAAATACCCAACCTAAAATGCCGCGTTGTGGGGGTTTGCGCCGTAGCAGTAAGGCAGACAAAGAAGGTGTGAGGGTAATGGCAAGAAAAGTAGAAATAACGATAGAAAAAGCAATTGTTAAAGCAAATTGTTTGTATATTTGTCCGGTAGCTCCTGGAAAGAATGCGACAGGGACAAATACAGCCATTAGTACCAATGAAGTGGCAATTACTGCCCCAAATAATTCCTGCATTGCTACTGATGCAGCTCGTCGAGGTGACATTCCCTCTTGCTGAATCAAGCGCGAGATATTTTCTACTACGACAATGGCATCATCAACTACCATCCCTGTTGCCAAGGTAAGACCAAATAATGTCAAGGTGTTGATGGAAAAATTAAAGGCTTTGACAAAGGCAAATGTACCAATTAGTGCTAGGGGAATAGTAACAACGGGAATTAAAGTTGTGCGCCAATCCTGTAAGAAAAGAAAAATTACTAGGATCACCAGAGCGATCGCCAGTAATAAAGTCGAGACTACTTCCGAGAGCGATGCTTCTACAAAACTAGTGGTATCAAAAGCAACTTGATATTCCATTCCCGGTGGAAACTTTTGAGCAAGTTGTGCCATTTCGGCTTTGACTGCTCTAGCTACGTCTAGTACGTTACTTCCTGGGATAGTAAATATACCAAGACCTACACCCTCATTGCCTCTAAATCGCAGGAAAGAACTATAATTTTCGGCTCCTAGTTCGGCTCGTCCTACATCCTTAAGCTTAACCAGTGTCCCGTTGTCACCGGTTTTGAGCACTATGTCCTCAAATTCCGCAACATCCGTAAGTCTACTGATAGCACGTAAATCTATTTGATACATTTGATCAGATGGGGCTGGCTGCTGACCAATTTGCCCGGCACCCACTTGGATATTTTGTTCGTTGAGAGCATCTATGACATCTTGAGCGGTGAGGTTGCGGCTAGCAAGTCGATTAGGATCAAGCCACAGACGCATTGCATAGCGACGTTCGCCAAAAATCCGCGCCTCACTTACACCTTCAATTCTTTTGAGTGCATCTGCTATATAAAGGTCAGCATAATTACTTAAAAAGACGGTGTCGTACTCTCCTTGATCGCTATACAGCCCGATCGCTAATAAGATGTTAGTGGACTGCTTTCTGACAGTAACTCCAGTTTGTCTGACTGGATCTGGCAGTTGTGGTTCAGCCAACGAAACACGATTTTGCACATCAACGGCGGCAATATCTGGATCTCGCGCAGCATCAAAAGTGACTGTAATCGTACTAGTACCGTTGTTACTACTGCTAGAAGTTATGTACTTCATGCCTTCAACACCGTTAATCTGTCGTTCTAAGACAGTGGTAACAGTGTTTTCTACAATTTCAGAACTTGCGCCAACATAGTTAGCAGTAACCTCTACTTGGGTTGGACTAATTTCTGGATACTGTTCTGTAGGTAGGGTAGGTATACTAATTAAACCTACCAACAAAATGATGATGGCGCAGACACTGGTGAAAACAGGTCGCTTAATAAAGAAGTCAACAAACATGGGGGATTGGGGATTAGGAATTGGGGATTGGGGATTGGGGTTTGGGAAAAGGACGCGGGGACACGGAGAATTGTGATTGAGGTTCTTACCCCTTGTCTTTTTGTCTCCCCCTCCCCTTGTCCTCTTCTTTGTCCCTAGTCCCTACTAAGATTCAGGATTGATGGGTGCTCCATCTGTGAGGTTAAGTAGCCCTGAGACAATAATTCTTTCTCCTGGCTCTAATCCTTCTAAAACTTGATAAGTATTGCCCTTAATATTGCCTAACTTTACACGCTTTTGTTTTGCTACCTGTTGAAATTCTCCTTTGGGAGATTGTTGCATTTGCGCTACATAAACAAAATTCTGTCCAGCCACACGAGTTACTGCCGTAGTTGGAATTAATACTCCAGGGCGCTGATTCCAGATTACTCTTACCCTAGTATATTCATCAGCCCGTAATTGTCCTTTGGCGTTATCAAAAAGTGCTTTAACTAATATGGATTGGGTGTTATTAATAACTTTAGGAGAAATAAAAAATACCCGACTAATACCAACGCTGCGACCTTGAGCATCCATGATTTCTACTGGTGTTCCCTTACGCAATTGAGATCCGCGCTCAAGTGGTACAGAGATATTTACCTCTAGTGGTCTATTTTGAGTAATGGTTACCAGTTGAGTAGAATTACTCACGAAATCACCCACCTTTACAGGAATGTCACCCACTGTGCCTGCAAAGGGAGCTTCTATTCTGTAATACTGGAGTTGAACAGCTTGTTCTTTTGTATTAGCTAATGCTTGTTGCAAGGATTTTTCTGCTTGGGAGACAGAAGCCTGCTGCGCTTGTATTCTAGATTCAATCGCTCGCAAATTAGCCCTTGCTGTTGCTAGTCTGTTGGCATACTGATCTCTTGTTTGTCGAGAAACTGCTCCTTGAGCAGCAAGATTAGAATAGCGATCGTATTCTTGCTGATTTAATCTCACATCGGCAAGGTTAGATATACGTTCTGCTTCTAGAGAACGCAGGGTTGCTCTAGCATTTTCTAACTGGGAACTAGCTGCATCAGCTGCTGCATTAACACTGTTGAGTGCTGCCTGTTGCTGTCTGGCATCTATCTGGATAATTGGATCTCCTTGTTTGAGTGTATCTCCCGATCTCACCAATATTTGGGCTACTTGTCCCTGAATTCTTGGCTGTAGAATTACCGAGCGACGTGACTCTAAGCTGGCTATATACTCTGAGCTATCTTCGATTAAGCCCGATTGTACTGTAGATACCTTAACTGGTACTGCTGGCGGTGGAGCATTAGCACCTGTTGGTGCTTGATTATCAGCTGGATCTAGTAAACGCCACAACAAAAAGCCTCCACCCATCAATCCTAGTAGGGCTAACAATAACCAAAGCCACCGACGTTTTTGGCGAGGTGGCTGTATTTCTGTCTCTGGAACACTATCTTCAAATTCAGTTCGAGGCTGAGGGGGTATCATGGATTGCAGAGAAGTAAATAAAACAAATGAGCGCTAAATCAGGATTGAACTTAGAATTGATATGGAAATTACTTGTTATGACTAATTTAGTTATAATGCTCCTTCGTATAATCAAATACTAAAAATTTATCCTAATATAACTTTTTGTTAAAGTAAATCTCATCTATCTAGAAGTAGGTAGTAATTTATAGTTTATAAAAAAATCTGTTCTACTGTCTTGTCTATTCTTGCGAAAATTATTCAAATCTTGCTATGATTTATATGCAAAGTTTGTACTCACTAATCAAAAAGTTGTTATTTTTGACTGTTTACAGCTAATATTTTCAAATTCTTTCCAAATTAATTAATGCTTAGTGTTAGCTACAGCTAAGTTAATTTAAAATTAAAACTTCCCTCAACAAGCAACTACTTACAATCATCCATGTGTATGTAATTACCTGTCGTATGGTTGTGTAAAATACATCCTTTATGGCGGTTTAATTTGTTTTCTCCTACAACAAAAAGACCAATAAATAATATTAATAATAATCTCAGTAATTTTATTTTATCAGTTGGATGCAAAACTTCTAGATATTTATTTTTAAAAGCATTGTAATAGTTTTTTTTGATTTTGCAATTAGTATTGAGTATATTTTTTTTAGATGAAGTGAGATTTAGTGGAACTTCTACATTTAATTCTTGACTCCATAAAGGCGCAGATTTTCCTTCTTGAAAGCCATAAATTTTGACATTCTTAATACATACAGTTTTCAAACCTGTGATTTCTTGACGAACATATTTAACTAAATTTTCTTGTTCTGGTACTTGCATAGATTTAAATTTAATCTCTAAACAACTATTATTGAAGCTAACTTTAACTGTGACATTTTTAAGTTGTAGTTGGCTGTTCATTAAAGACGCGATCGCCTTAACATCACCCTGCTTGGCAAGTTCTAAAATATTTGCTTGTGTCATAACTGTAGAAGTGAAGAGTTATCAAAAGAAAATTTACATCAAATATAACTTGCGCTCTCAAGTTTTACTTCGGTGATTACACGACAATTACAGACAGCAATCTTCAAAAAATTGTTGATTTTAATTCATATAAAATTAATATGTAGTGACTGGGGATTAGGGGCTAGGAATAAAGAAATTTTAATACCCAATCCCCGATACCTTTTTAATTTCCATCTAGAGTATATTGTTGAGCAAACTCACGATGAATCTGATATTGTATAATTTCTTGCTGGGCTGAGCTGTAATTACTACTAGTATATGGTACAGTTTTCATAAGAGTGATCGCTTCGTCCCAATTGCGAACAACCTTTTGCCATTCGTCTTGAGATTGTGCCAGTTGTGCTAGTTTAGCTGCGCGTTTCGCTTTGTTTACGGCTCTTTCGTAATTATCTGTAGGTTTTTTAGGTTTAGCTTTAGATGGCTCTTTTTCGGAAGCGACTGTTGTAAGATTCTCTAGAGAAAAATTTGCAGATATACTTTGTTTAATTTCTGGTAACTTAGCATAGGAATATATCCAGAGAGCCAGAAAGGGAATTAAAATAAACGTAACTAATTGCTTTGAGACTGAAGAATACTTTTGAGGTGTCTGTGTCAATGTCTGTTTTGTGTTAGCAACTTCATCGGTTGTTTGTACTTTAGTAACACTAAATTCAGATGAGATTACTTCATTTTTAAATTCATGTGATGCAGTTTGAGTGATATTTTTAGGTTCGATACTCACAGAATTGCCTAAAGTAATTTGGCGTTTAAATAAAGATTCAATCTCATAAAGTATAGCAGCCAAAAAGAGCCAAAAAATAGCAAAATATGGTAATATTTGACTACTAATTTGACTATAGTTAGAAATTATTTGATAATAGTTGAGTTGAAATAAAGGGAGAAGAGGAGTAAAAATTAAAGTTGCCGTTAGTGTAGACAAGATAAAAACTAGCCAGCTATACAAGCTTTCTCTCCAACTTTGCAGCCCTGGCAAAATTCCTCTAATTTTATTTAACTTTTTTCCTGGAATTACTGGAATAAAGCGACTGAGCAGAAAATGATGCACAAAAGCGATCGCTGGTATGGGTAAGATTAGCAAAAATATCACCGAAGTGATAATTCGCTCTGGTTTGTCTGATAAATTAGTAAAGTTAAGCAATAAAAATTGATTATATGCAATTGTGTTGATAAATCCTGCCATCAAACCAAAGAGTATTAAAGCATTTAGCCAAGAATAAGGATGAGGAAGCCATCTTAGCAATTTAAACTTTCTCATGTTTCATGTATCCTCTGTTTTATCAAGATGATTATGTAGAGTTAGCTTCAGCCACATTCTACGAAGATATCGAGTAATTTCCGCTTTTTAGTTGTTAAATAATTTACTCGATCTAGGATAATCTAACTTTCTATAACGCCCAAAACAGCAGGCGTTGCAAAAATTTATAGTTTGAGCAAAATTACTGATATGGCAATCGAATCTGCCGTAGGCGAAGTTGGAATCGAGCAAAATTTAAAGCAATTTCTACTTGTACTCTCAGTTTCCTTGAGCGTGGCGACTTTACCGCAAGTTATTAGCTGGTTTCGTCAAATTCCCTACACTTTACTCTTGGTAATTGCTGGATTGGGATTGGCGCTAGTGGATGTGCGTTTAGTTAATCTTTCCCCGGAGTTGATTCTGGCAATTTTTCTGCCACCTTTACTATTTGAAGCTGCTTGGAATTTAAAATGGTCTAATTTAAAGCGGGATTTAGTGCCTATCTGCCTTTATGCGGTGATCGGAGTGCTAATTTCCATTGCAGGTGTAGCGCTAGGTTTGAATTTATTAGCACACCTGCCACTAACAACAGCATTGCTAGTAGGAGCAAGTTTGTCTGCCACCGATCCGGTTTCAGTCACAGCTTTGTTTCGAGAACTGGGAGTAGACAAGCGTCTCACAACACTGATGGAGGGCGAGAGTTTATTTAATGATGGTATGGCAGTTGTGGCTTTTAGTTTCCTAGTTGCCTTACCGTTGGGAACAGCACAATTAGCAGTACGACCTGTATTATTACAACTGTTTGCAGTTGTTGGGATCGGTTTAGCAGTAGGTGGTTTGATTGGGTTTGGAATCTCTTACCTAACGCAAAGATTTGATTTACCGCTAGTGGAACAATCTTTAACTCTCGTCTCCGCTTACGGAACTTATATTATTGCTGAAGAATTTGGTGGATCTGGGGTAATAGCAGTTGTCACCACTGGCTTGATATTAGGTAATTTTGGTTCCCGAATTGGTATGAACCCGCGTACACGGGTAATTGTCAGCGAATTTTGGGAATTTCTGGCTTTTTTTGTTAATTCTATTGTTTTTCTATTGATTGGTGATCAAGTTAGATTTACCCATTTAGGAGAAAATCTGGCAATTATTGCTGTTACCGTTGCCGGGATGGTTTTAGCACGAGCGATCGCTGTTTATGGTTTAGGGTTGATCAGCAATCGCCTCGTCAACTCTGACATTTCCTTAGCACAACAAACTGTATTGTGGTGGGGAGGTTTGCGAGGCTCTGTCTCCATCGCTCTAGCATTGAGCGTACCGAATATCCTCAGTGAACGAGAAGATGTAATTGCTACGGTATTTGGAGTAGTATTATTTACACTTTTGGTGCAGGGATTAACTACCAAGCCTTTGTTAGAAAAACTCAATCTTTTAGGCGATCAGCCCCTGCGACAACAATATTTAGAGTTAGTGGCTCGCCAAACTGCTCTTAAACGTGTTTTAAGATACCTGGAACAAATAGAAGAACGCCCAGGATTGGATCCAGAATTTTACCGCTATCAGGAAACTTTAATTAAAGGCGAACTGCGACGGTTGGAGGAGCAAATTGATAAATTACAAGATGAATACCCCAACTTGCGAACCTTCACTGCTGAACAGCTGCGAATGGAATTGCTGGCTGTAGAGGCAGATACTTACGCAGAATTTGTGCGATCGGGTAGGTTAAATCAAGAACTTGCTCCTATGCTTGAGGATGTTTTAGAGGATGAGCTTTAACAGTTATCAGTGCAATGATGCAATAAATTTTTTTGTGGTGCGGGCATCCTGCCCGCTTATAAAGACGGGCTAGAAGCCCATCCCACAAGATTTTTCTAATGCACTAAATTAGCTGTGTCAGTCCAATCAGGCGGTGCGTTACGGCTAGTTCTCATTTTCTTTAACTCTCAAATCCTTACGTAGCCGTATCACACCCTACTTTTCTTGTTCCATGAAAGTTATGCAGGTAAAGGTACATACTTCTACTTCCCTTGGCTGATGCAAAGTGTACGTGGTTAATTTAGGTTAATTAGGTTGTGGTTAGCACTAGTCACCGTAATTGTCCGCATTTACAGCCAGATTTAATTACATATGCCAGAATTTGCCGGAGAAATACCTGTTCGCGAACCAGCGTGGAATGTCATCTCATCCGTTCAAAATATCCAGCGTCATCAGTGGGGGATAGATTTTGAATGCGGTTTTTCTCGCCTTCTTTTGAGGGTTCTTGCTCCCAACCTAATCCGCGTGCGCTTTTCACCAACAGGAGAGTTTAGAGCCAGACGTTCTTGGGCTGTGACGCCACAGGATGAGGAATGGGCTGCTATCTCTTTCGATGTGCAAGAGACGGAGGAAGAGGTAATAATTGAAACTGAAAAAATGCGCGTCTGCGTGCAGCGCCATCCTTGTCGAGTCAAGTTTTTTGACAAAGAAAATCGTCCCTTTGCTCAAGATACGGGTTTGGGGATGGGTTGGCGGCAAATGGGAGCACAAAAGTTTCAAGTTGCTAATTGGAAGCGTATAGAAGCTGGAGAAAAATACTATGGCTTTGGAGAGCGGGCTGGCTTGCTAAATCAACGGGGCAAGCGTCTGACTAATTGGACAACGGATAGCCTTGATTACACTATGTTAACGGATGCAATGTACCAAGCGATTCCGTTTTTTATGGCGTTGCGTCCGGAAATTGGTTATGGTTTATTTTTTAACACAACCTTTTGGAGTCGGTTTGATATTGGTGCCGACGAACCAGAAATTTTACGAATGGAAACGCTGGGTGGCGAATTAGATTATTACATTATTTACAGTCCTGAACCAGCAGAAATTATTCGTACATACACGCAGTTGACTGGGAGAATGCCACTACCACCCCGGTGGGCATTAGGTTATCACCAATGTCGGTGGAGTTATGACTCAGAAACAGAAGTACGACAATTGGTATACCAACTGCGCCACCGTCGGATACCTTGCGATGTTATCCACCTAGACATTGATTATATGTTTGGCTTCCGGGTGTTTAGCTGGAACCCTAGACGATTTCCAGATCCAAAGAAATTGCTCGGCGATTTAGCACAGGAAGGTTTTAAAGTTGTCACCATTGTCGATCCAGGGGTGAAATTCGAGCCGCAGTCAGATTATGCAATTTATGACGAAGGAGTGGAAAAGGACTACTTTATTCGTAGAGCAGATGGTAAAGTGTTTCACGGTTATGTTTGGCCTGATCGCGCTGTATTTCCCGATTTTCTTCGTCCGGATGTGCGTCAGTGGTGGGGAGATTTACACCACAATTTAACTGAGGTGGGTGTTGCTGGAATCTGGAATGATATGAATGAGCCAGCAATGAACGATCGCCCATTTGGAGATGAGGGGGGGCGGAAAGTTTTCTTTCCAATGGATGCACCTACAGGCTCTGGTGATGAGCGCACAACCTACGCCGAAGCTCACAATCTGTATGGGATGATGATGGCTCGTGCCTGTCGGGAAGGATTAGAAAAACTCAGAGGGCGATCGCGTTCTTTTGTTCTGACGCGATCGGGTTATGCTGGTGTGCAAAAATGGTCAGCAGTATGGACAGGGGATAATCACTCGCTGTGGGAATACCTGGAAATGTCTTTGCCCATGCTTTGTAACTTAGGTTTATCGGGCGTAGCATTTGTTGGTGCGGATATTGGGGGATTTGCAGGAGATGCAACCCCAGAAATGTTTGCTCGTTGGATGCAGTTAGGAATGTTGTATCCTTTGATGCGCGCTCATTCAATGATTAATACCAAGCGCCACGAACCTTGGGAGTTTGGAACAAGGGTAGAAGAAATTTGCCGCCAATATATCGAATTGCGCTACAGATTATTGCCTTACATTTACACCTTATTTTGGGAAGCAACAAGCACGGGAAACCCCATTTTACGTCCCTTATTTTATCACTATTCTGATGATCCGAAAACCTATGAAATCTACGACCAGGTACTTTTAGGCTCATTTCTGATGGCAGCACCAGTATACCGACCAGGAGTAGAGCAGCGTATGGTTTATTTGCCGAAAGGTAACTGGTATGACTGGTGGACGGGAGAGTGTTACACAGGCTCAACTTATATTCTTGCTGATGCACCCTTGGAGAAAATGCCCATGTACATTCGTGCCGGCTCGATAATTCCTCTTGCCCCTGTTATGCAGTATGTGGATGAGTTACCCATCAACGAACTGAGATTACGAGTTACTCCTGGTGTATGTGAATGGACATTATATGAAGATGATGGGCATAGCTTTGAATATCGCCACGGCGCTTGCTCAACTATAACTTATCGTGTGTATTCAGAAGGTAAGCAGACAGTTGTGGATATCCAAACACGTCAAGGACAGTGGACTCCCCACCCTCGCAGAGTTATTGTTGAGGTGGTAGGTTGTGGTGAGCAAGAATTTACAGATGACGGTTCCGCTCGTCGTCTAGTTTTTGACTAGCGTCTGTTGATAATTGCCTCTTGTAATTCTACTGGAGGTAATTGTTCTACAGTTTGTAGAGGCGATCGCCCTGTGATTAAACTTTGACTCAACCAAATCAAACTACCACCAAATAAAGTAATAACCCCGATCAAAATACCAGTCAGTAATTTCACTTGGGAGCGTAGAAATTTTACTTCTCTGCTTTTATATTCCAATTCAGAAATTACCTTGGCAGGAGGAAGTTGTTTTTCTATTACTATTTCTGCCGATTGTTGTATTACTGGCTTCTTGAAACTGACTTGTTGGTACAGCCAATTAGTAATTAATATTGGACAATTTTTTCTAAACCAACGCCAGGCAAAAAGTCTGAACGCTGGTTTAGACATTCTGGCAATCCATTTTAGTACTCTTTTTACAGCACAAGAGCGAAACTTTTTATTGATTAAATTAATTGAACCTATATCATAAAGTCGGTCAAAGATAAGTTTTGCAGTAGCTTCTTCTCTATATGCTAGATTTTCTATAATTAGAAGAACTTCGTACATTAGTTCTTCTTCTTTTTTATTTTCTGCTAAAAAATGTGTTAAATTACCTGATATTTTAACTGGATTAGCCATATATTTTACTCTGGCAGCACCTTGTATTTTTAATTAAAAAATATTTTAATTCTTTAACTCAAATGACATATCAAAATTTTTGTAAACTGAAAAATACTGTTCCTGTTAAAATCTCCCAAGCATAGTATATTTCATCTTATATTTTAATACACTTCTAACAACAGTAATGGTAAAAAAACTAACATTACATAGCTGATTGAAGAAAAAAATAATTGTTACTTTGCTGTTAAGCATAAATTTATGTTAAATGCAGTGTTTTTGAAACTTATTTACCTCTGGGAGGATTTAATTTTTTCTTTAAGATATATTCTTAAGCTTGTCGCTGTTAGTGAACAGGAATCTGTATCCTACTCTACAACTAAGTAGAATTGCTCTGAAGATGCACATTTTCTTTCAGATCTTGCACTTAGACATTGGCTACTTTTAGACGTAGCAGCAGTCAAAGTGGAAGAACATCAACATGATAAAACTTAGATACCAAAAGACTGTAACCCTGCCACTTACCATGTTCCTCAGAATTTCCTCATTTTTAGGTGGCAAGATTTATTACACAGTACAAAGCGGATGCCTGAAGCGTAATGCTTTTTACTGAGCATACGGTAACATTTATTGATAGCCCCAGTTGGGGCTTTTATTTTTTCAAGCCCAAAACACAGATCCTTAACTGTTCTAATAAGTTAAGTATTTTCTAGGGCAAAATAAAATATTAGTATACTAATTTTTATACTTAAAAAGATGGTGGCATGGCCCCAAAGTGAATTGATTCAATCATGTCTGGTGACTTTACCACCAGACACCTCAGTTGAAACTGCCGTTAAAGTCATGAACCGTAGCAAAACTAGTTATGTCTTAGTCTTTGAGCAAAGACAACTAGTTGGAATTTTTACTGAGCAAGATTTAGTTGGGGCGATCGCCTCTGGGGTGAACTTAGATATTGCCACCTTATCAGAGGTAATGACTGAGCAAGTTATTAGCATTAAAGAATCAGAGTTAGACAATTTATTTCATATCCTACGCCTGCTTTGTCACCACAAAATCCGCTACTTGTCAATTGTGGATGAACAAGAGCAACTAGTAGGTGTAATCACGCTTGAAAGTATTCCAGAAGCTTTACAACAGATAGAAACCCAACTGAAACAAGCCGAATTGCAGTACCGCAATCTCATTGAGCAAATTCCTGGAGTTGCATACACTTCCCCAATCACCGCAACCTCGGAATTTGCCTATATCAGCCCGCAAATACAACAATTCCTCGGCATTCCAGATCAAGAGTGGAAACCAGGATTTTTCAACAGTTGGGCAGATTATGTGCATCCGGAGGATCGCGATCGCATTCAGCAAGAAGTTGCTGCTACCATCGCCACGGGCAAACCGTTTCGTAGCGAGTACCGCATGATCCGACATGATGGCAGAATTATTTGGGTGCAAGATCAAGCCAAACTTGCGCTGGCAACAGATGGGGAAACAACTGTGCTTCAGGGAGTTGCCTTTGATATTAGCGATGCCTCACCGCGTCTATGCAAGCAGCAAGAAGAAGCACTTCAACAAAGCCAAGCCCATTATCAATCAATCCTAGAAGATCAGACAGAAATCGTAGCTCGTTTTTTGCCTGATAGTAAGATTTTGTTTGTTAATCAGGTATTTTGTCGTTACTTTGGCATTGAGCGGCACGGAATTCTTGCTAAGAGCTACATACCTATTATTTATGAAGAAGACAGGGATAGGGTGACTCAACTTCTAGAGTCAATGAGTATTGAAAACCCTACCATAATGATTGAAAATCGAGTAATTAATGGTAAAGGGGAAATTCGCTGGACACAGTGGGTTAACCGAATACTATTCGATGACTGGGGAAATGTCAGTGAATGTCAGTCTGTTGGACGCGATATTACTCAATTAAAACTTACAGAAGCAGCACTACGCCAGAGTGAAGAACGATTGCAATTAGCCTTGGAGGCATCTGGAGATGGAATTTGGAGCTGGAACATTCTCACGGGAGAAGTATATCTTAGCCCTCGCTGGCTAGAAATGCTGGGTTATGAAGCTAATGAATTTCCAAGTGAATTTAGCGCTTGGGAAAAAAGTATCCATCCAGACGATAAACTTTGGGTCATGGATGTATTGCAAGCTCACTTGAAAGATAGTTCTGTTCCTTACACATTTGAATATCGAATGCGAACTAAATCGGGTGAGTGGAAATGGATTGCTAACTATGGCAAGGTTGTGGTGCGCGATCAAGATGCCCAACCATTACAAATGGCAGGAATTCATCGAGATGTGGACGATCGCAAACAAGCAGAACAAGCTCTAAAAGAGCGAGAGGCTTTTTTACGCGCGATCGGGGATAATATTCCCAATAGCTACATTTACCAGGTTGTGCGGGAACTGGATGGTAGCTATCGCTTTTACTATTTTAGTGCGGGTGTTGAAAAAGCACATGGACTGAAACCGGAAGCAATTTTGGCAGATCCAAGTCTGTTGTATAGTACTTTGCTTCCAGAAGATCTCCTTTACGTCAGTCAAAAGCAGGAAGAATCTGCACAAACAATGTCAGTCTTTGATGTTCAAGTGCGGGAATATTCTCCTAAAGGCAATATTCGCTGGGTGCGCTTATGCTCAACTCCTCGCGCGATGGATGATGGGCGGATAATTTGGGATGGTGTCCGCTTTGACATCACCGAACTCAAAGGTACTGAAGAAACACTACGCAAGAGCAAAGCTCTCCTTACAGAAGCCCAAAAAGTTGCCCATATCGGTAACTGGGAGTTTGATGTCGCTACCCAAAAAATCACCTGGACAGAGGAGCTATTTCACATATTAAATAGGGATCTGGTACAAAAGGAACCCACTTATCTTGAGCATTTACAACTCTATCATCCAGATGATCGAGAAAAATTGCACAAAGTGTTTGAGCGAGCGATTACAACAGGTGAATCATACAAACTTACACTCAGACTCAATCCTCAGTCTGATAGTTCTATACGCTACATTGAGGGAATTGGATACGCAGACTTCAATGCCGAGGGGCAAGTGATTCGTTTGTATGGAACTACCCAAGATGTTACAGAACGTGTGCAAACTGAGAAGGCACTGCAAGAAAAAGAGCAGTTTTTACGCAGTATTTATAATGGTGTTGAACAAGCTATTTTCGTAGTAGATGTTCTCGAAGACGGTGATTTTAAATTAGTTGGATTCAATCCTGCCTGTGAACGTTTCACAAATATGCGTTCAGCAGAAATACAAGGTAAGTCTCTACAACAAATATTTCCTCCCGAAATTGCTGCATCGGTTCGGCAACGCTACCAAGCTTGTCAAGAGGCAGGAAAAGTGATTACCTATGAAGAATGTTTACCCTTTTTAGGGTTAGATACTTGGTGGATAACTAACCTGGCTCCTTTATGGGATGAACGTTCACGCATCTATCGGATTGTGGGCAGCAGCATCAATATTAGTGAGCGCAAACGGCTAGAACTTGCTCTGGAAGCATCAGAAAATCACTTAAAAAATATTCTCACTACGGCGAATGCCTCTATTGTCAGTTTTCGCGTCTTTGCCAATCGAGACTGGGAATATGAATATCAGTCGATTGGATGTGAGAGTCTTTTTGGCTATACAGCAGCAGAAATCTTAACCGACAAAATGCTGTGGATATCACGGGTGTTTCCAGAGGATCGAGATACGCTTATTTATCCACATTTTGAGAGTATTTTTGCTGAACGCACTTTTGCTGTAGAATATCGATTCCATCACAAAGATGGTTCGCTGCGTTGGATTTCTGCAATTTATTCCTCTCATCGGGATGAGATAGCCAATTGCTGGATTGTAACAGGAGTTAGTATCGATATTAGCGATCGCAAACGGGCAGAAGAGGCTTTGCAGCAAAGTGAAACTTTGTTTCGGACTCTCAGCGAGTTTGCACCAGTAGGCATTTTTAGAACGGATGCTCAAGGTAAAAATACTTATAGCAATCCTCGCTGTCAAGCAATTTGTGGCTTTACCTTTGAGGAAGCTTTAAAAGATGGCTGGATGCAGTTTATTCACCCAGAAGATTTGGAAGTTGTTTTTCCTCAGTGGATTTTGTTCTTAACCACAAATCAAGAATTTCGCGCCCAGGTGCGTTTTGTTCACCCAGATGCAACAATTCGCTTTTGTCGATTGATGGCAGTTCCCATTTTCTCTGAGTCAGGTGAATTAATGGGTAATGTGGGTACTGTAGAAGATATTACGGAAAGTCGGGCAATAGCGAAAATGAAGAACGAATTCATCTCTATTGTCAGCCACGAGCTGCGAACCCCCTTGGCTTCTATTCGTGGTTCTTTAGGATTACTAGCTGCTGGAGTACTCAAAGATCAACCAGAATCAGCTCAACAAATGTTAGAAATAGCTTCCAGTGAGACGGAACGCTTAGTGCGCTTAGTAAATGATATTCTTGACTTAGAACGCTTAGAGTCAAATAAAGTAACTCTAGTCAAGCAGTGGTGCGATGTAACTAAAATTTTGCGTCAGTCTATAGAAACTGTCCAACCTTTGGCGGCTGAAAATAACATTGCACTAGTTATGTTACCCAGTTTTATACAAATCTGGATAGATCCAGATCGAATTATTCAGACTCTTGTTAACTTAATAGGTAATGCGATAAAATTTTCACCGTCAGATAGTCAAGTGACAGTGAGTGCAGAATCTCTGACAAATCAAGTTTTATTTAAAGTTCAAGACCAAGGTAGAGGTATTCCAGATAGTAAGTTAGAGACTATTTTTGAACGGTTTCAACAAGTTGATGCCACTGACTCACGCCAAAAAGGAGGAACTGGTTTAGGTTTAGCTATCTGCAAGAGTATTGTGCAGCAGCACGGTGGTAAAATTTGGGTAGAAAGTATTTTGGAAAAGGGCAGTATATTTTATTTCACAATACCCAAGTGAGTGGAAGGGTAAGGGCTGATAGTTTCTGAAATCTATAAGCTCCAACCAAGAATTTTAGCAATTTCAGAAACTAGCGTTAGAGGATTGAAAGGTTTAGCGATCGCTCCCACCGCACCTAGTGACAAGAACTGATGTGGTTCCGTAAAACTCAGAAAAGATGTAATAAATATTACTGGTATTGTTTGAGAGTGAATATTTAACTGTAATTTTTTTAGGCAAGCGATGCCATCGATTTCTGGCATGAGCACATCTAAAAGAATGGCATCTGGTTTAAGCTCCTCAGCTTTTATTAAACCCTCTGCACCTGAATTTGCTACTACTACCTCCCAACTGCCAATCGTTTCTAGGCTGATTTTGACAATTTTTTGCATATATGGTTCATCATCAACAAATAGAATCTTTTTACTGGCTGGTTCTACCATCATTTGTAGTTCCTACATACTGTTCGCTTGGAGAGAATACCAAACTTAACTTGTCCCAATTCATACCAAGAGCTGCATCTACAGCCAAAGATTGTTCTGGTGCAGACTCTTTTGTGTCAAAAATTTTTACCTTAATTGGCCGCCTTTTATGATAAGACTTCTGGAAAGTGAGCTTCAGGATACCGTCATTAAATTCTGCGATCGTGGCATGAGGTTGAATCAAATTAGGTAGAGGAATAATAATTTGAAATTGATTTGGGCAAAATTCAAAATCAAAGGAGCTAAAAATTTCTGCAAGTTTTAACTCTTGTCCTATGATTAAAACTGTTTCCTGAGAGACTTGAACATCAAGGTTTTCAATTTCTATATTTGGAATTTCTGCTATAACTATAATTTCCGTATCTGTTTCTTCTACCTCAATCGTAGATACGCCAGTTGTACCGTCTTCATAAACCCATACTGTATCTTCACTATAACTGTACAAAAACTCACGTATGACACTATATATGTACTGCTCGAAAATACTCAACCTCTGTAAGAACTGCCAACAGGTTAACATTCCGATATTTCCTTTTATCTCTCAACTAATGAATATTACCAAAATCGGCAATCATATAAATAGTTGGGCAAAATTAAATTCATTCATGTAAAGAAGGAACAGGGAACCGGGCTAGGGAAAACAATATGTGTAATTAATTCTGTTTAGGTACTTACGTCAGCCAAAAATTATTAATTTAAATTATCAATAGATAAAGGTTTAGTTGAATTTCTATAGTTTTCTATGATTGTTAAAATTCTATTTCTAACTAGCTGTTGCTGATAATTATAGTACTGTCTGAGTAATTCAAGCTGTTGGTTTAAACGCTCAGTATCTTCAACTAATGTATTTAATTCGTAGATTATACTTGTGTATCCAGCTAAAATTATACTATCCGTAAGTGTTGAGGAAGTTTCATTTCCAATAATTTCAAAACTTTGGCGATCGCTGTTATTAATCATCGTTTTTATTCCTCAATTTAGCTTCATCCCATAACTTAAAACAAAAAAATGAGGATTTTATGAGGAACAACACCTGCGCTAGAAATTTATGTTTAAGGTAATGCTGTTAGTGACGTTACTGATTTAATGTCTTGAAAATAATTTTCGTTATGCCAAAATTCTTATCCAGACGCAATAAATCGCCTCTTCGCATCCGGATTCATACCCCCCCATTCAGAAATACCCTTTTAGTTCTAAAGACAAGCAAGTTTATTTCAAGAGCCTTCAACAGATATTTCCTTAATTCCTCATGCCCTTGTATCATACTTAGCAATCTACGAGCAGCCATCAGGCAAACCCACACCATGTTACCAGCTCCTAGCTGGTAAAGGAAACTAGAGCCGCTCTTACTCTCGCAATTGTATGGCAAAGTTTTTCTTGCATATGGTGTAAGATATCAATTCTTGTACTAAGATTTCCACCCTAGAACTTCAGCTACTACATGTGAAAGTTTTAATGGATCAAAAGGTTTAGGAATTACTCCTGCAACCCCTAGTTGAGCAAATTTATTTAAGTCAACCGTCTGTACCTTAGCTGTCAGTAAAATTACGGGAATATTTTGAGTTAAATGATTACTCTGCAATTTACCAAACAGTGCCAGCCCATCTATATCTGGCATCATCACATCTAAAAGAATAGCATCAGGATGTTCGGTTTCAGCTAAAGTTAAGCCTTTACTACCTGAATGTGCTGTTAGCACTTTCCAACACCCAAGCTTTTCCAAACAAGCTTGAATAATAGTACACAGATTTTTTTCATCATCAATTACCAGAATACATTTTGCTGACATAGCTTTACTTTTACCCTTCAAAGCTTGCTAGGGGTAAAAAATCGTTTTGAGCAATAGTATAAATCATCAACATTGATAGTAGTCATAATACTTATAGATTCTCCTTTCTAGGCGATTAAGTATACGGACGATTAATTCTGACTCTACAAATGGTTTTTTTACATAATCATCAGCTCCTGCCGCATAAACTTTACGCACAATTTCTGTATCAGAATGTACGGACAGGAACAAAACAGCTAACTGATTCCAACGAGGATCGTTACGTACAGCTTGGCATAGTTCAATCCCGCTAAAATCAGGCATTTCGATATCTAAAATCAGCAAATCTGGTGCAGTATATTCTAATACATCCCAAAATTTTTGAGAATCTTGTAATGTAGTTAGTTGTATTCTCCAAGGTGACAGCAATGCAGTTACGTGATTAAGCACTAGGGAGTCATCATCTACAATCAGGATTTTGGCTTCAGTGATATGGTTCTGGTTCAGTGCTGTTTTGACGACGGAAATTACCTCGCTAGCAAACATAGTTTTACTCAAAAAGCCACAGGCACCAAGACTTGCGGCTTCTACTCGTTTAGACAATTGATTGCAGCTAGTAAAAACTAGGACAGGAATATCAGGCTTACTTTGATTAAGTTCTGCTAAGAGCTTTAAACCATTCTCCTGTGAATCAGCGAAGGAGAGGTCTAATAAAATGACATCAGGAGAGTATTTAACAAGTATACTTCTTGCCATTTTCAAATTTGCTGCAATCTCTACTTGGAAGCCGTGGGTTTTTGCCTCCAGTTCAATTCGTTCAATTAACATAGCATCGTCGTCAATTATTAGTAACCGCCTAGAAGAAACTCTAGAGGAAGAACTAGCGGCAGGCATTGATGATTGCTGATGCAGTATTTTTTTCAGTGATTTAATTAATTCCCCTAACTGCAAGGTTATACTTTGCTTTGGAGTAGTTTGAGTTTCCTCCAGCAATCTTTCAATTTCCCTTGCTATTTTTGAACCTTCCAAAAGACTGTAGCATCCTAAAGAACCGGCTAAACGATGGGCTTGTGCCGTTGCTTGCTTGAGTAAAGTGTGATTTAGCGTTGCGTCTAATAACTGGGCTTGTACCTGCTCAAATAATTTAATCTGTTCTCCTAGAGTCTGTTTAAACTCTTCCCACATATTTGCTACTACAGCCATCACTTTTGCTTCGGCTTGCTGCTTTTGTGCCAACTCATAACAAGGAGTTATTTGATTAACTGTTCCTCTATGGGAGTCTAAAATCCCCTGTTCCTTTTGAACTGATTTATCCTTTTCCTCTTCTGTGAGGCGATAACCCAATCCATAAACTGTTTCTATTAAATCTACCTTCATCCCAGCTATTTTTAGTTTTTGCCGCAAACCTTTAATTTGAGTTGTAACAGCTTCCTCGCCAGGAAATTCAACAGAAGACCATATTTTATCTAGTAAAGCTCTTCTACTATATATCCTATGAGGATTACGAAGAAATAATTCTAGTAATCCATATTCTTTTGGAGTGAGATGGAGATGCTTCGTAGTATAAGTAACTTCTTTGGTATTGGTATTAATCTGCAAATTTTCCCAAGCTATTATTGTTGGTAAAATTTCTTTTCCCCTACGCAATAAAGCTTTTATTCGTGCAATTAATTCTGATATATCAAAGGGTTTAGCAACATAATCATCTGCACCAGCCTCTAATCCCGTCACACGCATACTAATGCTATCCTTGCCAGTCAAAATTAAAATTGGCATTTGATAGCCTGCACAACGAATTTGGCGACAAAGACTGATACCATCTAATCCTGGAAGCGAAACATCCAATAAAAGCAGATCGTAATCTACTTTTTTTGCTAACTCCAACCCTATTTGGCCATCATTTGTAGTCTCAATCTGATAGTTAGAATTTTTAAGTGCTGCTACAACTACTGAGGTTGTAAATTCATCATCTTCTACCAAAAGAATTTTCATGGACATTTTTCTTCTGTATTTAGATTACAGAAACTAACAGAAATTATATTCTTGCCTATTGTCTAAATAAAAACTAAATTATGCAAACCAATCTTGAATATGACAAATCAATTCGGTTTTCTCTGTAAAGTTTATTTTATTTAGTTCTTTGGAATTGATTCTTTGCACGCAATGTTATATCAAATCATGAATAATGTCATTGACTAGTAGCAAATGACTCAAAGCTATGCTCATCCGTATTAGTACGATGAGTAGGAAATTATGAAGATTTATCTTTAAGAGATTATTTATAAAGTAAACCCTAATTTGTAGTATTTATTGGTGCGTTACGGCTAATCTGACTCTCTTAAACGCTCAAATCCCTAAACAGTCGTAACACAACGGTAATAAAACGAGAACTCAGAGCGGCGGCTACTTAACAGAAGCCACTTAACGTCTACCGCCGAAGTGCGTTAGCTCCTTGCTCCGCGAGGCTCTGAAGTTGGGTGGGCAGAACATCTGACCATTTTTTACCTCCCCTACTTAACATTAACTTTATAAATAGCCTTTAAATAAATTTTTGAGTGATAGCGATCGCGTACTTAAAAGAAAAGATTGCGGAGGCTTCAATATTGAAATTTTCTATCTAATGTAAACAGTTTGAACAATCAATTTCAACTTTTTACAAGTTTCAAAAATACTCTTTGATTATATTTACTTAAAAGTGGGGGTGGAGGGACTTGAACCCTCACGACCTTTTACGGTCAACGGATTTTCATTCTCCTGCAACTTTCGCCACTGCCTAATAGCTTTATCAGCTTTAGACTTTGAGAATTGGACTCTCCCTTTACCCTCGACTTTACGTTAGGGTAGCTCCCGTCAAGTCTCTGCACCTTCCAAACTAGCCTTTTGTTAGTAATTATTTGCTAGCTACAAATGACTAATGACAAGTGACGAGTTTGGCTTGGCTCAGGATTGCCTTGTCTGTTACCAGATTTAGGTTTCCCTGAATTTGAGAGCTTACACTCAAAGGATTTCTCCTTTAAGGCTCAATTACTTAAGTCCGTAGCGTCTACCATTCCGCCACACCCCCATATTAATTTGGGAGTCACTTTTTAATTTGTGAGGCATTAAACACCTCCTCGATCTATTGCAACATCATTTGCGTCATTTGCCAACTAGTAACTATAAAAAATTTTTCTGGATAACCGAACTTTTTTAAAAAAAGGCAGAAAATTCTCCTTGCCAGCTTGAAGATTAAATCGTTAAGAGCGCAAAAGCAATTAACAGTACTTTCCTGGTGACGAGCTTTCAGCCTATGATGGAAAGGAAAGATGCACCCGTTGGTTATTGCTGTATTAAACTCATGATGGAATCTATGATGGTACCGCTCCTGTACCTGATTTTGGCTGGAGCTTATCTATTAGTCATACCTGTGGCTGTGCTGTTCTATCTAAACAAACGTTGGTATGTGGCTAGCTCCATAGAGCGTGCATTTATGTACTTTTTGATATTTTTCTTCTTTCCAGGTTTATTAGTTCTGTCACCGTTTGTGAATCTTCGACCCAAGCGGCGGCAAATTGAAGCTTAAATTAACAATGGTAGGTCATAAGACTTATGCGACGCATTGACGCTATTGGAATTGGCTTAGGCGTTTTTATTGCAGGTGGCTTGGTGTATTTACTCCTACAACTAGCAGGCTTAGATAGTTTGAATGCTGGTATTTGGAGTCAAGCCTTGCTAGTCGGTGGATTAGTTGGCTGGTTGCTGACATATCTTTTCCGTGCAGTGAGTCACAATATGACCTACCATAAACAACGCGAACAATACGAAGAAGACTACTTGCAAAAGCGCTTAGAAGAACTTTCCCCAGAAGAGTTAGCGAAAATTCAAGCTGAAATAGAACAGGAAGAACAACATAAGGTGTAAATTAGTTATCTGTCATTCGTCAGTCGCTACAAGTCGCTTAACCCGCAAGAGCGCGCTGGCTCCCAATGACTACTTACTATTTACTAATTACTAATGACTGCGATTTCCGATTGCTTTGAAAACCTGGCACGTAACCGAGAGTGCGCTTTAATTCCCTTTATTACTGCTGGCGATCCAGATATAGAAACCACAGCAGAAGCTTTGCGAGTTTTGGATCGCAGTGGTGCGGATATAATCGAACTTGGTGTTCCCTATTCTGATCCTCTGGCTGATGGGCCTGTTATTCAAGCTGCTGCTACTCGTGCTTTGCAAAGGGGAACAAGTTTAGATCAAGTGCTGGAAATGCTAAAAGCTACTTCTCCTAGCTTGCGAGCGCCAATTATTCTTTTTACTTACTATAATCCCATTCTTAACCGTGGTATAGATACATTTCTCCAGCAAGTTGCTAATGCTGGCGTGGCTGGCTTAGTCGTGCCAGATTTACCTTTAGAAGAAGCTGCAACCTTGCTCAAACCTGCTGCTGAAATTGGAATAGATGTCACTTTGTTGATTGCTCCTACTAGTTCCAGCGAAAGGATCGAAGCAATTGCTCGCGCCTCTCAAGGATTTATTTATTTAGTCAGTGTCACGGGTGTTACAGGTATGCGATCGCAAGTTGAAACACGAGTATCTGATTTATTAAATAAAATACGTAATTATACTACTAAACCAATTGGCGTAGGTTTTGGAATTTCCCAAGCAGAACAAGCTCGTCAAGTGAAAGAGTGGGGAGCAGATGCTGCAATTGTTGGCAGTGCTTTTGTAAAACGCCTGGCTGAAGGCACTCCACAGCAAGGTTTAAAGGCGATCGCTGAATTTTGTCAAACACTCAAAAGCGCGATCGCTAACCCGTAAGCAAAAGCAAATAGCAATTTGAACGAGACAAACTGGGAAGGTAGATTAAAATGTTTAATAATCAGAGTTTTTTTACCTTCCTTTGTAGACATTTTGAAAAATATAGTTTTGAATATATAAAGCAGATATCAAGCGGTAACAAGGCAGGTTTGATCGCTGATCCGGATTTAGATGTTATTTAAAGTACAGTACTTTAGAATGTAAATTTTATGATTATGAGTGTTAAAGTATATCGGTCACAAGCGATCATAGTGGCTTCGCTGACTAGAGGTAAAGGCAATGAGTGAGAGTATGGCATTTATCGGCGGTGTTGCCGTAGCGGGGCTAGCGGCTATTTTGTTGTTAAAGGGAACTGGAAATCCTCTGCAACAGCCAAACATCGCAGTTGCTCCACAATTGCCAACTACTATGATGCCTGGAGTTATACAGCAGCCACCGACATATAATCCTTACGCACCACAACCTGTTGCTCCAACACCTGCAAGTCCAAATCCTGATGAGCGTTTAGCAATGGAACGTCTCAAAATGGAAAATGAGGGGCTAAAGAAGGAAAACGAGCAACTCAAAAGTCAAATGCAGCAGTTCCAAGCCCAACTCCAACAGGCTTACAACTATCAGTTGCAATTAAATGCACAGCAAAACCAAAATGCAGCGTCACGCTTGCAGCAATCTGAAAATCCCTGGTGGTCTTCACCTATAGTATGGGCAGTGGGAGGTATGTCTTTAACTATCGGCGGAGGTATTGTTGTTGCTGGGGTATTATCTTTGTTTTCTCCTAAACAACGACATACTCGTACAGTCCAAGTTATTCATCCTTACAATGGTTCTGGTACACCATTAGTTCCAGTACGTCGAGCTGAGTTTTTACCACCTCACACCGAAGTAAGACGAGTTAATGCGCCAGAATACGAGGATACCTACTAAGTAGTTTGAAACCAGTTAAAGTATATCCTATTGAAAAACGCTTTCCCAAAATACAGACGTGCGAAAAATAATTTTCTCATGCTTATTTTTCATGTTTTTTTATAGTAAAAAATATTAAATATTTAATTAGTAAATAAAAAATAGATACCCGACTTCTTTAAGAAGTCGGGTATCTTACTCTTAAATTAACCACTAAATATTTTATTATCTTTACTGTTTAGTTGATTCAGTAGTGGAAAGCTTGTCCTGAGAATTATTATTCGACTTGGTTATCTGAGGAAGCTTTTGTTTAGCTATATTTTCGGCAGCTTGTTTAAATAATGGCTCTATTTTGTTTCGCCAATATTGAATATTTGGCAAATTTTCAGGATTGTCTTTGTAAGCTAAAACCTTATCCCATTGACCACTATCTAATGCTTTATTAATCTCGTTGAAGAAAGCTTCTGACTTTGCCCAATCTTGTTGCCATTGATTTAACATTTCTGTCGTTTGTTTTAAGCCAGAAGGATTTATAGGAATAGACTTAACTAATTCAACTGCACCTTGTAAATCTCCAGATTCATACTTCTTTCTTGCTTTTTCTATAGTCTGGGTAGATGTTTTGTGTTGTGAGTTTTCTGACTCTAATTTTGCAGATAAAGAAGCTGGTTCTGATGTTTCTGTGGAAGAAATTTTGCTATCCACAACAGATTTTGATGAGGAAGTTGAGAGAAAACCAATCAAGTCAACATCGTTTACAGTTTTCACAGCAATGCCCTTATCTCGCAGACAAGTAACCCATCCATCTTTATTTTTGATATGAACTTGTTCTATCCAAGCCCGCTCCGAGTCAAGTCTTACTTCTACCCAACCGCGTTTTGTCCTTTTTCCTGTCACTTCTAACTTCTTGCCCTGGTTAACTTTTTGCACGATGTTATCACTGGCGATCGCACTCGGCTCTGAACGGATATTTGCTTGCTTTGCTCCAACAACAGCTAAACAGGTGGGCGCTGTAATGATGTCATTTCCTCCTGTCACGTTCGCAGCAAAATTTTGTGCATTCTTAACTACCAACGGAGCAATAGCAGCAGCACTACCTGCCAAAAATACTAGAACAAATAGCTGCAATAAGTCAGGGCCATTAGAAGAACTCCTGGAAACAGAAGTAAGTGGCTTGGTGGCTGCTTCTGGTGGTGCTGGAGATACATTATTTGCTGGCGCGAGGGCGATGGTTTTCTGCTGAGATTGGCGTGATGGGAAAGTAGTTGCCCCATAACTGAGATTTTTGCGATATTCTCCAATTTGAGAGCGGATATCAATTGCTTGCAGTGCTTGCAAAGCTTCTTGAGCGCTTTGATAACGATCCTTGAAGTGATAGCGTACCATTTTGCTCAAAACCGCCGCCAAATCTTGGCTGATGGGTACTAAGTGCTGCCAGAGAATTTCGCCTGTTTGGGGATCTTCTTGCATTTCTACTGGCGCTACTCCCGTTAGTGCTTGAATGGCTATAATGCCCAAAGCGTAGATATCACTATTAGGGCGGGGTTTGCCTTGCCCTTGTTCTGTGGGCATATAACCGGGAGTACCAATAGCTACCGTAGCAGAGAAGTACCCGGCGGCATTGAGAACTGATGTTTGAGTAGCATATTCGGAGGGTGTACGCAATTTTTTCACCGCCCCAAAGTCTAATAAGACTAATTTTTTGTCTGCGGCACGGCGGATAATATTATCTGGCTTAATGTCGCGGTGAATTACACCATGACTGTGAACAAAATCTAAGATATTTAAAATTTCTGTTAACAAATCGATGACTTCCCCTTCAGTCCAGTTTTCACTAGATATCATTTCATCGCTAAGGGAATGCCCTTCAATAAATTCCTGTACCAAGTAAAATTCTTGATTTTCGTCAAAGTAAGCCAACAGCCGGGGTATTTGATCGTGGTTACCCAATTTTTCTAAAGTTTCGGCTTCGCTTTCAAATAGGCGTTTAGCTGTATCAAACAAGGAGGGAGCGGCGCTGATTGGCTTGAGGTGCTTAACTACGCAGATCGGATTACCCGGACGTTTTGTATCCTGGGCAATGTATGTTTCACCAAATCCTCCTGTTGCTAGGACTTGCATGACTTGGTATCGATGGTCTAGTAACTTGCCAATCATATTCCCTCCCCAGTATTAACACCCATTTTCTCAGGATGGTAATAAATATCTCCAAAATTTCCTCGATAAAATCCGTTATCTTGAGAAAAGATTTGGATGTAAAACACAATATTTTAGTCAATAAACATTGTTAATTTTGATTTCAATATCATTTTTTAGTAACCATGCCACCTAAAATAACAAATTCAGTCGCGTGGCGGCAGGCTGAACTCCTCATGCAACCTGCTTTCATTCGCGTTGTGGATAATATTCGCAAGTTGCTTGATGTATCTGCTTGGAAGGGAACTTACCAGGATGTGCTGATTTGGCCCCCAAATACCAGCGATGAGACAAAAGCAGTTGTGACAAGACTTTTACAAGAACTAGAAGCCGCAACTCCTGAGAAAGCACTTGAAATTAGAGAGACTCTTGCCCGTCTACCAATGCCCCATCCAGGATATCATCTGTGTTTACAGCGTCAAGAGCAACAAGTAAGTGTGGATTTATGGGAATTGTGTTACCGAGTGTGTTTTCTTGATTACAATTCCTTAAGTGATGAACCAGTTGATATTGATACTAGTTTAATCGATGAAACGGGTGATGTGGATTGGAATGCTCTAGAAACTAAAACGAAAGGGTTAGTCGAACAAGTATTTGCAAGTTTACCTCCAGAAGAACTTCACCCTTAGAACGTGTTGTCAAATCTCACGAGCCTTCAGGCTAGCTTGAGGCTACGCGGACAAAGCCTGCCTCCGCAGGTCAAAATCTTAATTTTTATAGTCCGTGTCGGCGGACTACCCTTCAGGGAGCCGCTTCCGCGTCTACGTTTTTATAGCCGCACCCTTCAGGGTATCGGCTAGTTGGAAAATAGGCCTTAGCCCTTTTTTGCAAGTGGAAAGGGGATTTTTTTCTAAACCACCAAGAACAGATAAACGCGGAAGCGGTTAATTGCCCAAGCGACTCTCTACCCACTGGAAAGGGGATGAAAAAACGATAAACAGAGTAGATTCTTTTAATTAATGATGGCTGTTTTGCAGAAGTTGAAGAGAATTCTAAAAATTCTCGCTTTTGACTTCAAAATAGGAACTAGAGAATAGAAGTTTACATAATTTCTTTATGAGATTAATTATATGAGCTTCTGACTTCTGAATGCTTTTATGATTAAATTTCTTACTTGTATGTAGAGTGCTCTGGAAGCTTACTCTCTAAAATATTTAAAAATAATAACTTAGTACAAGTTTATAAAACATTTCTTTAAGATATGTTTAACTTGCAGTTAAATTTGGATTTTGAGTATAGTATTCTGGAACGCAAACTTTTTTAGTCAGCAGAAAGTATAATTTAGTGTCGCAATAATATTTTTATTTCTAATTCTAACTGTTTTAGGCAAATAAAATACTCTAACACCTAATAAGTTTAGCAGCAATTTTTTTATATTTTAGCAAGAATTGTTGACTTTTAACCTAAAGATGTATAGGTAAAAATGACAGCACAGTTACTTAAAATTCAGCAGCAATTGTCACTCAAGAGAGGACGAAGAATCTTATTAATAGAAGATAATGATATTAACAGAATGTTACTCAGTGACTATCTAATTCACTTTAGATATGAAGTTCAGAGCTTGGCAGGAGGTTCTGATTTGATTTCTACTATCAAGAAATTTCAACCAGATTTGATTTTATTAGATTTAAAATTACCTGATATTGATGGTTATTCTTTATTAGAAAAAATACAGCAAGAAACAGATATATCACTGACACCAATTTTTGTAGTTTCAGCCTTTGCTTTTAAAGAGGATCGGGAACGAGCAATCAAACTAGGTGCTCGTCGCTACTTTGTCAAACCTGTAAACTTGATTGAGTTAATTTTGGCAATCGAAGAAGAATTAGCTTGTAAACTTTTCCAGTAAATTGGCGATATAGAAAAATATACAATCAATAAAATTTCATAGTAATTTTACTTAAAACCAATATATTCTCATCTTGCACTAGTTCCAATAGCCTTCAAAGCCCTCGTTACCAGGTTCAACCTGGTAACGAGAACTATCGATAAAATTTCATAGTAATTTTACTTAAAATAAATATAGGTGAATTATAAAGTTGCCAAACTTTGGTTGTGACAACATCTGCTCAAACACTACCACTAATTAAAGAACCAGAACGTCTAGAAAGCCGTTTAGCCGAAATTCCGCCAGAACCTGGAGTGTATATGATGCGAGACAGGAGCGATCGCATTATATATATAGGTAAATCTCGGAAGTTGCGATCGCGTGTTCGTTCTTATTTTCGAGAATCACAAAAACTCAGCGAACGCATCGCCACAATGGTAAGGCAGGTGACAGAGATTGAATTTATTGTCACCGATACAGAAGCGGAAGCCCTAGCGTTAGAAGCTAACCTGATCAAGCAGCACCAACCTTATTTCAACGTGTTGCTGAAAGATGATAAAAAATATCCTTACGTTTGTATCACTTGGTCAGAAGATTATCCCCGAATCTATATTACTCGTAAGCGTCAACTAGGTAAAGAAAAGGACAAATATTATGGCCCTTATACTGATTCTCACTTACTGCGGGAGATTTTGCGCTTATGTAAGCGGATATTTCCTTTGCGACAGCGCCCTCAACCCCTGTTTAAAGACCGTCCCTGTTTAAATTACGATATAGGACGTTGTCCTGGTGTGTGTCAGTTGCTGATTTCTCCAGAAGAATATCGCAAAACTGTGCAAAAAGTGGCGATGGTATTCCAAGGGCGAAGCAGCGAACTGATTGACATCCTGACAGAACAAATGCACAAACAAGCGGAGGCACTCAACTTTGAGGCGGCAGCACGGATTCGCGATCAAATTGCAGGGCTAAAGTCTCTCAATGCCGATCAAAAAGTTTCCCTACCAGATGATACGGTTTCTCGTGATGCGATCGCCGCTTCAGCAGATGCACAACACGCCTGCATTCAATTATTTCAAATTCGTGCCGGACAATTGGTGGGCAGACTTGCATTTATTGCGGAAGTACCCCCCCTTTCATCCTCCCCGCAAGCGGGGGAGAGTGAGGGAGGGTTGATGGGAGCCATCTTACAACGCGTGTTGGAAGAACACTACCAAACTGCCGATGCGGTAGAAATTCCTACGGAAATTTTGGTGCAGCATGAATTACCAGATACAGAGATACTGGCAGATGTGCTGACACAGCGTAAAGGTAGAAAAGTGACGATTGTCGCTCCCCAGCGCCAAACCAAGGCAGAATTAATCGAAATGGTAGAGCGAAACGCTCAATATGAATTGCAAAGACTGCAAAAATTGGGCGATCGCAACCAACAAGCGATGCAAGATTTAGCTGCCATCCTTGATTTACCCGACTTACCTCACCGCATTGAAGGTTATGATATCTCTCACATCCAAGGCTCAAATGCTGTAGCTTCCCAAGTCGTGTTTGTCAACGGAATCAGCGCCAAGCAACACTATCGCCACTACAAAATCAAAAATCCCACAGTTACAACCGGACATTCGGATGATTTTGCCAGTCTTGCTGAAGTTATCTGTCGCCGCTTTCGCAAGTATGCCGAAAATCCGCAATTGTCGCGAATTGGGAATCCTGACTGGCCTGATCTAATTATGATTGATGGTGGTAAAGGTCAGTTATCAGCAGTTGTAGCAGTCTTGCAACAGATGAATTTATTGGAAGACTTGCGTGTAATCAGTCTGGCAAAACGACGAGAAGAAATTTTTCTACCGGGAGAATCGGAACCACTGTCAACAGAGTCAGAACAACCAGGAGTACAACTACTGCGGAGATTGCGAGATGAAGCGCATCGATTTGCTGTCAGTTTTCATCGCCAGCAACGCAGCGATAAATTGAAGCGATCGCGTTTAGATGAAATTCCTGGTTTAGGGCATTATCGCCAAAAACAGCTTTTGGGACATTTCCGCTCAGTTGATTATATTCGCCAAGCTACACCCGCACAGATAGCTGAAGTTCCAGGAATTGGCTCGCGTTTAGCTCAGGAAATTTATGACTATTTTCATCCCGCTTGAGGTAGATAAAATCAAATGCTAGCGCTAATTCAATGCTGATAAACAGGTGAAAAGAAATGATGGGTAATTGATAAGCGGAAAAAACCCATTACCTAATTACCCATTACCCATTACCCATTACCCATTACTAATCATTAGATTAGCAAATATGGCTGAGGCTACTCATCTATTGATTGGAAGTTTTTCTTAAATTTTATCTCTAGAATTTAATTCTTTTTTTGCAGTAACAAAAAAATCATTTCAACCTAGAATTAATATTTTTTTACTCGAACTTATAATTTGTGATGTATTTACTAATTTAATCATAACGCTATTTTTGCAGCTAGATTTTAGACAAAATCTTCATTTACAGTCTTTTTATACCTAGTTTCAAAAAAATTGTGACTTAATATACAGATTTTGCACTTTTTTATAAGAGAAGATTTTACACTAGAATCACACTCAGTTTTGTGGGGGAGTAGTGTGCTAGCAAAGCCTAAAGTCAACTACATATGATTTGCTCAAGTCTTGCTAAAAGCTACTGCTGATTTTAGTAGCAATAGCTAGACGAAAAGAACTAGAGTCGCTATAGTCTCAAGCTAATCTTGGTAGGGATCGCAGAAACCATAAGCTAAGACAGCATAAACAAGCTAATTTTATATCCAAAGCTAGATGGTTATATATCTAAAGTTTAAGATAATCAAAAGAATTATAGGTTGTTAAGTTTTTCCAGGCTAAATTGATTTACCAGCTAACATAAATATTGATTTTTGTTAAGTATAGAAGATTAAAGGTTAGCCGGTTTCATTAACCTGCTTATTGTTTACAGCAAAACTAATCATGATATCCAGGGATTTAAAAATGCAGATAGTACAAAGTATTTACTGCCCCAATTGCGGTAGTAAAGGAGAAAGATATTATATTTTTGATAGGCAATTAACAAGAACTCAATGCCAAAGTTGTGACTACTTAATGGTATGTTGCACGCGTACTGGTAAAGTTATTGAAGCTTATGCCCCTGGAATTTATGCTCGTTGATGATAACGTTAATACCTAATAGCTAATGGTTAATGGCCAATAGCAATAAACTCTAAATAATGTACGGGCGGGTTGAGTGTTTTATCAAAGGATAATCAACAAAACTCGCCTTTTCTCTACTGCTTACTTGCTCGTAGTTGTCCGCAAGCAGCATCTGCTTCTAAACCACGAGAGTAGCGCACGCTCACAGCAATATGATGCTGTTTGAGAACTTTGACAAAAGTTTGAATGCGACTAGGAGTCGGACGTTTGTAGTCTACTTCAGATATAGGATTATATGGTATTAAATTAACATGACTTTGAAATCGCCGTAGTCTTTGTGCTAATTCAACAGCATCCTCTGGAAAGTCGTTAACATCCGCAAGAAGAACATATTCAAAAGTTACACGTCGTCCAGTAATTTCCACATACTCGCGACATTCAGCTAGCAAATCTTCAATTTGATAGGCACGGGCGCTAGGAATGAGTTTTTCTCGTAGTGCTTGGTTAGGAGCGTGGAGACTGACTGCGAGGGTAACTTGTAATTTGTGCTGGGCAAATTTACGAATGTGATCGCTTATTCCCACTGTAGAGACAGTCATGCAGCGCTGCCCAATACCCACATCTTGATTGAGAGATTTAATCGCTCCTAAAACATGATCTGAATTTAACAGTGGTTCACCCATACCCATAAATACGATATGACTCACTCGCTGCTGAAAATCTTCCTGAACAGTTAATACCTGATCGATAATTTCGTGCCGTGCCAAATTGCGCTTATAGCCACCTTTACCAGTCGCACAGAAATCACATCCCATCGGACAACCGACTTGAGTTGAGACGCAAACTGTCAACCGTTCTAGGGATTTTGGATCTGGGAATTTCTCCACTTCCCCCCGTCTTTGCGTCTCCCCCTCTCCCCTGCTTCGATAAGTTGGGATACCGACTGTTTCAATGATATATCCGTCTGCTAGTTGCAAAAGATACTTAACAGTGCCATCGGGAGCAACGGAGCGGTAATGGATTGTAGAGCGCCCAATTGAAATTTCTGCAACCTCTGCCCGCCATTGTTTAGGGAATACAGAGATATCAGCAAGCGATCGCACGCCTTTATGATAGATCCATTCATGTAACTGCTTTCCTCTGTAAGCAGGTTGTCCTTTTTGTTGCACCCAAGCGGTTAACTCGGCAAGCGAAGCACCCAGTAGAGAAAGAGTTAATTCTCCTGATGCCGTATCTAGTTTTTTATTGGTAGGAGAGTTAACCCCAGGTAAAAGAGGCGTAGCAGACATAAAAAGTCACAAATTCACGGTGGCATATCTATCCTATAACCTCTTGCTAAATCTTGCTTTGACTGACTTTGCTCAAGCGTATTCCCAGTACCAGCAGCCAAGAGAACCAATCAGAACATTGGGTGGGGATACACATGATGCCTTTACCTCAGCACTGAATATTTCCTCAATCTGAAGAGACAGCATTGTAAACTTATGTTAAGTTTTATTTTGGTTTGCACTCATGATTTCTCGCCGCCATTTTTTAAGCATATTATTCGTTAGTTGTTTTGCTCTCATCAGTTGGTTGAATTTTGTCCCAACAGCTAGTGCATTGGGTGGTAAATTACCCCCTCTTAATCAACCTGCACCGTTATTTACTTTGCCGACAAACTCTGGCGATGGTGAAATTTCTCTTGAAGATTTTCGTGGTAAGTGGTTAGTTGTGTACTTTTATCCGAAAGACTTCACCCCTGGTTGCACAATAGAAGCACGTCGCTTTCAGCAAGACTTGCCTAAATATCTCGAAAAAAATGCCCAAATCATTGGTGTGAGTGCCGATGATGTAAATTCTCATGCCGAATTTTGTGATTCAGAGGGATTAGTATTTCCACTATTGGCAGATACAACGGGTGCAGTAAGTAAATCCTACGGTTCTTGGATGAGCTTTGTCTCGATGCGTCACACATTTATCATCGATCCGCAGGGTGTTCTGCGCGAGACTTTTGTCAAAGTCAATCCAGCTATCCACAGTCAAGAAGTCTTATCTCGGTTAGAGGAATTGCAAAAAACTACTGCTAAGGGTATAGGGGTATAGGGGTATATGGGAGTAGGGGATAATGCTTCCCTTACACCCTCACACCCTTTTCTTTAGTCACTAGTGATTAGTAATTAGTCTTAAACTCATAATATAAATGGGCAGAATGAGAAAAAACTGAAAACTAATAAAAGCTGATAGCTCCTTGGCGAGGCATACTATGAATGTTGAACGCAAAGTAAATTTTCAAAATCCAACAGAAGAATTAGAATTTGCTCAACCACCTGTTCCTCCTAAACCACTAGAATTGCTAAGAGATACTGAGGCTTTACTGCGTCGTCCAACAGTTGCAACCTTGGTACCACTTTTACCACCAAAGCTAGGAAAGAACTTGCAAGCTGCGTCTTGTGTTGCAGAAGATTCCTTAAAAGAGTTAGCCGAAATTGAACTAGAGAAAATTAGCGACTGGGAACTAAGAACTGCGCGTATTCGTATGGGATTAAGCTTTGTTGGTTTTGGAGCGCTGATGATAATTGTACTTTTGCTTTATCTCACCACGTTACATCCACAACTCAGTCCAGTTGAGCAAATTGGTCTATATTGGTATCAATATGTTTGGTTTGTGTGTTTGGGCGTAGCGGGAATGTTTATTCTCGGACGAGAAGCAATGCGTCCTACTGAAAAGCCTCAAAAATTCAATCAACGCTGAGTATGAATGATATCAACCACAACCATTTAATTGTTAAACCTGGTTCTAAAATTTTATTAAAAGATTATGACCCTAAATATACGGGTAATTTCCAAAGTAAGGTTGATGCACAAGGCAAATTAGAAGCAGGCGTTCAGCAACTAAGAAAATATCAAGACGTTCTGTATGCTCAAAATACTTATGCTTTGTTAATTATATTTCAGGCAATGGATGCCGCTGGTAAAGATAGTACGATTAAGCATGTGATGTCTGGTGTCAATCCGCAAGGCTGTCAGGTATTTAGCTTTAAAGCACCAAGTGCAGAAGAGTTAGATCATGATTATTTGTGGCGATCAGCCAAATCATTGCCAGAAAGAGGACGAATTGGTATTTTCAATCGTTCATACTATGAAGAAGTTTTGATAGTTCGTGTTCATCCTGAACTCCTACAAAAGCAACAATTACCTGAATCCTTCAAGGGAAACTATATTTGGAAGCAACGATTCGAGGAAATTAACAATTTTGAAAAATATTTAGTAAATAATGGCATTATAGTTATTAAATTTTTTTTAAATGTTTCTAAAACAGAACAAAAGAAACGTTTTTTAGACCGAATTGAATTGCCAGAAAAAAATTGGAAGTTCTCAATCAGTGATGTTCAAGAACGTGCTCACTGGGATGATTATATGGAAGTTTATGAAGATGTTTTCAATCATACCAGCACAGATTGGGCTCCTTGGTATATTATTCCTGCCGATCGCAAATGGTTCATGCGTCTTGCTGTATCTGAAATTATCTGCTCAAAATTAAAAGACCTTAATCTAAAATATCCGACGGTAAGCGATGAACACAAACAGCAACTTTTGCAGGCAAAAGCAATATTAGAACGAGAAGATTAACTGTAGAGTGAGAAAAAGATAAAAATTTTAAAATTCACCTTTGTTGCGATAGTGATATTATGCCTATTAATTAACTAAAATATTGCCAATCCAGATAGAATGCTGCTTTTTAACCATAAATACTCATCGTAAAGCTACATCAAAAGAGCTTTTTGTTCACTAGGGTAAGCAAAAAGGAGTACTCAACTGGATTGAACATTATTTAATCAAGGCTATACAGAAACCCATACTTGACCGCACGTTATGTATGGCTGATTTTGAAAGCCAAGCTTAATCTCATCAAATCCTCACAAGTTCCTCAGGTTTATAGCTTAATCTCATGAGTATTGCCCAAGGAGAGGTGGCAAGTATGGAAGCAAGTAAACTTGCAAAATTCCTTAGTTTTTTGCAAGAAGATTTAGCGATTCCAGCAGATGATCTGCAATTAGCATTGCGGCATCCTGAACAAAATCCAAATTTGTTACCAATAATTCTGTGGCAATATGGGTTGGTAACGTTGAACCAGCTAGACTTGATTTTTGACTGGTTGCAGGGGAATGGTTGAGGTTAAGCCGCAATGAAAACAAAAAAACGTGTTGGTATTCTTACCAGTGGCGGCGACTGCCCCGGATTAAACACCGCAATTAGAGCTGTTGTTAGTCATGCCACCCTGACTTATGATTGGGAAGTGGTGGGCATTCCCTACGCCACAACGGGACTTTTGGAGAAAAAAACAGTTCCTCTATCGATGCATGGTTTAGATTTACACGGTATCGATCCTTTACTGTGCATAGGCGGAACAATTCTCGGCAGCATCAATAAAGGAGATACCCTGGCTCATGTTAATGAAATTCTAGCTGGTTATCAGGCTTTAGAACTGGATGCCTTGATTGGTATTGGTGGAGACGGTAGTTTAGCAATTCTTAAAGAGCTACAATCTAAAGGCGATTGGCAGTTTATTGCCATCCCAAAAACTATTGATAATGATGTGGCATTGACAGAAAGAGTAGTTGGATTTGATACTGCTGTGAATACAATTGTTGATGCCCTAAATCGTTTGACTTTTACTGCTGCTAGTCACGATCGCGTTATGATTGTAGAAGTAATGGGGCGTACTGCTGGACACTTGGCGCTACAGGCAGGAATTGCAGGTGGAGCAGATATCATCCTGATTCCGGAAATTCCTTACTCAATTCAAGAAATTTGCCAGCATCTTGCAGAATTACGCGATCGCAACTGGCGTCGATTTGCAATTATTGTCGTAGCAGAAGGCATTCGCATCGCTGAAGATTCATCTTTGCAACCAGCCTGTGAAAAGCCAACTTGTGGGATGGGGCAGTATATCGCTGATGAAATTCGGCGTTGCAGCACTTATCCTGTAGACGTTCGAGTTTCAGTATTAGGGCATATCCAACGCGGTGGTATTCCCTCTGCTAGCGATCGCTTGATAGCTACAGCTTTTGGTAAAGCTGCTGTAGATTTGATTATCAGCGGACACACTGGTTTAATGGTATCTTGGCAGAATGGGAGAGTAGTGCCAGTTTCTTTGGATTTGGTTTTAGCAAAAAGTCCTTTACTGGTAGATCCCAATAGTTTTTTAGTAGAAACTGCCCGTTGTTTGGGTGTTTATGTGGGCAAATGAAGATAGAAGGCAGACGAACCAGAGGCTCTACTTCTCGTTACCAGGTTGAACCTGGTAACGAGGGTTGTGGGGCTGCTGCCTAGTGGCTGTTGGTAGGAGTGCAAAAAAATTTCTCCGCGTCTCTCCCTCTCCGTGTCCCCGCGTCAGCCTCAACCCGTCAATTAAGTTATCGAACCGCAGCTTCTAGCATTCGTAGTGTTCCATTGTCGGCATCTATTTCTACATCAACACCTAGAGGTATAGTAAATTTATCCTTAATATGACCAATCATCGAACCATACCAAGCAGGAATACCCAAGGGCTGGATGTGATCCTTTAATATTTGGGCTAAAGTCAGCGATGGTTGATCACCAAGACTACAATTGGTACATTTTCCAAACACAAAACCAACGATTTGGTTGAGAATACCCGCATTTTTTAACTGAGTGAGCATTCGATCAATGCGGTAAATATCCTCGCCTATATCTTCCACAAATAAGATACTATTCTGCCATGAGGGAAGATATGAAGATCCCAGCATCGCCGAGAGTACCGACAAATTACCACCAACTAATTTACCCCTAGCCTTGCCAGAGGTAACTGTTTTGCGGCTAATTTCGGTGGTGAGGGTATTTGTCATTGTCACTATTTCCGCATTAAAAAGAATGCGCTTAATATAATCCACGGTAAACTGATTCCAAGTAGATGTAGCAACAGGGCCGTGAAAAGTAATTAACCGACTGCAAGCATATATTGCTAATAAAAGGGAAGTAATATCGCTGTAACCCATAAAAATTTTTGGATGGGAGCGAATTAGGGAATAGTTAATTAGGGGTAAAATTCGATTGCATCCCCAACCACCGCGCATAGTAATAATGGCTTTTACCGAGCGATCGCGAAACATATTATTAACATCTTGAGCACGGTTAATATCTTTGCCTGCTAAATAACCGTAACTATCTAAAATATGCGCCCCTAGCTTCACCTTTAATCCTAAAGTCAATAATACTTGTTTTGCGTTTTCGATGTCTTGTGGTTCAACTATACCAGCAGGGCTGATTAATCCTACTGTGTCGCCTACTTGTAAACGTGGTGGCTTAACTAATGTATGTGAATATAATTTACCTTGAGCAGTATATACAGGAATTTGAGAATATAGAGCACCTAAACCCAAGAATTTGACAATTTTTCGGCGCTTGATGGTCATGGTGAAATATGGTATCATTTAAAACCTGTATCCAATGATAGGAAAAAAACAGAAGGTAAAGGGTAAAAGCAAAAACCTTCCCATTACTTTTACCTTTTACCTTTTACTTTTTGTGCTCTATAAAAACCGCGATCGCCAGTACCAATGTTGCGAGCCATCAACAGCGAGCGGCATGGGGTAACATAAACTTCTCTGTTTCTAGGGGGAAAGCACCGCGAACCATCAAAAAAGAATCGCCGTCAAGTAGGTGAGGAAGTGCTTGTACATCAGCATCTAAGCGTTCCGGGCAGAAATAAATTTCAACTTCGTTAATTGGTTGCGGTACTCGTTTGAGAATAGCTTCCAAAGTACATATTTGCGTTCCTACCACATCAAAAAGCTTGATTTTATTACCTTCTATCTTCATCGCCGCAATCAAATCTAAATCCTGGGCATAATACAGGGGATTGTTGCCTTCCTGGTAGCAGAATATTGCTTTCTCATTTACTATTCCCAAAATGTTAGATACTGGCTGACGTGCTTCCAAAAGTCTGTGTAGCAATTTTATATCATCGTGATCGCTAGTATTTAGCAATCGAAAGCCATCAATGCCACCTTTTGAATCACACTTGCTGATAAAAATATGTTCTTCGATCCAGCGAAAGCCAAAAGGTTTATATAATTCGGGTTGGGATGTAGTTAATACCAAGGTTTGATAGCGGCGATCGCAGTAGTTCAGTACCTCTTCCATCACTTCCCGGTAGTAGCCACGCCGTCGAAATTGGGGATGGGTGCATACACCGTGAATTCCTCCTACAACCACATCTTTTCCCATCAGTCGCATCGGAATCTCCAGAACCCCCACATGGGTAATAGCTAACTCATCGTGGAAGCGAATAAACGGGGTAGAAGCATCTTCCCAAGGAGCACCCAACTTCCGAATGCGTACTGCTGCATCCTTAACCCCAGGGAAAGCAATCTCTAGCAATTTAAAGAGGCGATCGCTTAATCTCGGATCTACAGCAAATGACTGCCGGAAGCGATACTGATTCATAGTTCGTGTACTCAACAAAAACGCAATTCTATTTTTTATGCTACACACACTACAAAATCATTTCCCGAACAAGAGGCTAAAGCTTTGAGAAATTTAGTAGGCTGTGTAGAGAAAATCTATAGCAATCCGAAATACTTAAAGAGGTAAAAATGGCGCGTAAACGCTTAATTATAGAGATGGGGATGGGAGTAGATCAACACGGACAAGATCCAACAGTAGCAGCAGCAAGGGCAGTAAGAAACGCCATTGCTAACAATGCCTTGCCTGGTGTTTGGGAAGTAGCTGGCTTAAGCGATCCAAATAACATGATTGTGGAAGTGGAGGTTGCAGTACCATACCCAGAGCAAGTAAAAAATGAAGAAGTACTTGCTGTACTACCTTTTGGGCATAAATATTTGAATGTGAAACTTGGGGGAATGGTTGTGCAAGGAAGAGCAATTGCAGAACTTAAGGATAAAAATGACGAAATGTTGATAGCTGTCGCTGCTGTTACAGTTTTGGTTGAAAATGAATGGCTGAAACAGTGATTATAAAACTTAGTTAAAAAGTGCCAATTGATTTCTGAAATGTTTCATAGAGAAGAGTAAGCAAAAGTTAATCAGGAGTAAGAAAACTATGAAAGCACAGCTAGAAAATTGAGATAGTTTTTGTCGATATTTTATATTTTTCAGATGGTGTTTATATCAGTTATCTACGCAATATGTACTCTGAAAAAGATTTGTGTTTAGCAATAAACTGGCAGATTACTCCTAACTTTTTGCAACGTGGTATTCATACTTATGATCCTTCTGGGTTTATAAGTTTTACTCTGGAAACATTTAACTTACTGATTAAAGGCGATCGCCTCCGATAGTTTTGGTACTATTGCACTCATAGTTGTTACCATATGTTCAACATTGATGTAGCAATAATCAGTGCTATTCCTCACAGATTGGCATTAATCTATACTTTTTACTAATAGTATTAACTCTTGAAATGATAGCAAACCAAAATATGAATTCTGAAAAATTATTTGCAACCAATACAACTCAATCTTCTAAAGATAACGTATTAATTGTAGGAGGAGGGCCAGCAGGTCTTGCCACTGCATTAATGCTAGCCAAACGCGGCTGGAAAAATATTACAGTTTTAGAAAAACGTCCTAGTGCTGACTATTATGAACTAGATAAATCATTCAGTTATCAAATTGATGGACGTGGTCAAAAATTCACCGATTTTTTAGATTTAACCCAACAACTATCAACAATTAGCGTTCCAAGTACAGAATTTTATTTAACAACAATTAAACCAAATGGTAGCCGCAAAACCTTCAAGTTACCTATCGTAGATTCAAAACGCAAAACTGCTTACTGGTTACCAAGAAGAGCATTTCTTCTATTGTTGTACCAAGAAATTGAACGGAATTGGCAAAACTACATCAAAGTACTTTTCAACACAAGCTGTCTCCAGATTAATAAAATAGCTATAAATAACGCAGAAGAAAAGCTTGAGATTATTGTCAAACAAGAAAATGGCAGTATTGTGAGATATGAACCCAATCTTCTAGTGGGTTGTGATGGTCTTAATTCTATTGTTCGTAATACCTTAAAAGAGTGGGATAACCAATCTAGTTCAGACAGATTTGAAATGAAGCTTTTTCCTTCACCTAGTTCAGGCTTGAGGTATAAAGTTTTAAGCTTACCGCCAAATTTACCTCTTGATCACAGTGGAGAAGAACACGCTGTATCGACAATGGCTTATGCGATTCGTGGGGCTTTTAAAGGGCGCAAGCGTTCTGTCTCCCTTGGTTTGTTACCGCTCAAAAACCCAGATGAACTTAGGACTGCAAATATCATTACATACCCAGACCACCAAATCTGGGAATTAAAAAACAGCGAGCAGTTATATGACTTTTTAGAGCCAGCCTTCCCCCAATTACCTATACATCAAATAGTCTCACCTCAAGAAGCGGATAGATTTGCCCAAAGTGAAGGCGGTTCTTTTCCCATTCCCCAATACTGTTCTGGATTGCACTTCCTATTAAAAACCAATCAATCTTGTGCAACTGGGATAGTACTTTTAGGAGATGCGATTCATTGCTTTCCTCCAGATATTGGGCAAGGGGTGAATTCGGCATTGGAAGATGTATGTGTCCTTAACGAGGCACTATCGAGAAGCAATGATGATATTTTACAGGCTCTGCCTCTTTATGAATCCTTAAGATTGCCTGATGTCAAAGCTTTGGTACGTCTTGCCCAAACTGCCTTTCCGTGGCAGTATAACCAAGATCCTCTGCGCAGAAACTTATGGAGTGTCAACTTTTTTCTCCGACTTTTACTCAGTCGTTTACTACCTTTTGTATTTAGCTCTCCAGCTTTCCTTCTCATCCAGAACCAGCAACTTTCTTATCAGCAAATCTGGGCTATGGCTCAACGCACAACCCAAATTTTGTATTTACTCGGTTTGATATTCATTCTTGGATATTTAGCTGTAGTTTTGAAATTAGCAGAGATTTAATGATTGCCTGTAGAAATAGCAGCTATCCGTGACAAAATAAGAGCTAGTCTGAAAATCTAAGAAACTAACACAATGACAGAAGAAGCAATAGAAAGCGTTGTTTCTAGCTACTTTGCCAACATTGCTGCAATGAACGCCGAAGGTTGGGTGGACAATTTTGCAGAAGATGCTGTTAGTTACGATCCCGTTGGAGAGCCACCGACAAAAGTTCATGAGGGATTTCGTGCTTTGATCGGGCAGTTGCAAGCAGTGTTTGAGAAACTAGAACCCACTACAGAGCATATTTTTATTGCAGGCAATGAAGCAGCCGTAAAATGGACTATGCAGGGCATCAGCAAGAGTAACAAGTCAGTGACATTTGAGGGAATCACAGTTTTTGAGATGAATGAGGCTGGCAAAATTCAAACCACTCGTGCTTATTGGAATCCAGCAGCGATGGTAGCGCAACTGCGTTCTTGAGGAGCGGCTGTGCGGTAAACTAGAGGCATAGGGGTGGAAGTCTCTGATAGTAAGCCTGAATCAATGACTAACCTTCACCACTCCAGTAACAATGTCTCAAGAGAATAACGAAGCAATCAAAATTCAAGAACTCTACAAACTCAAACCAGTACATTTTGCTGATTTAATCAGAGCTGTACAATTGATTTTTGATCCAGCCAGAGGAATGTCTGGTATATACAGAGAAGTTGATTGGAAAGACTTTGGCATTCCCGATGATGTGGTGGAAAATTTGAAAGCTCTCGGTAAGGAATATCGATATGCATCTCCCCACATTCCTCCAGAAATTATTTGGAGTAAATTAACTCCCCAAGCGCGAATTTGGTTTCTAGAAAATAAAGAAGATTTGTGGCAATTTGAGGAATTTTTTCCCGCTCTGGATGAAGATTAACTTTCTACTATGAACCTACCTGCACCAATTTTTGAACTCAAAAACGTCACCCAAAAATTTAATCAAGTTCCATGTCTGATTGATATCAACTTGCAAATTTACCCTGGTGAGAGAGTTGCCCTTGTTGGTTCTAGTGGTGCAGGTAAAAGTACGTTAATTAGCTTACTCAATGGTACACTACAACCTACACAAGGGGAAGTATGGGCATTTGGCCGCAATTTGGCACGCACGCGCCCTAAGTCACTGCGGCAAGTACAACGACAAATTGGTACAATTTATCAGCAATTTCATCTAGTAGATAACCTACGAGTAATTCACAATATTAATGCTGGCAATTTAGGGCGATGGTCATTTTTGAAAGCAGCTATTTCTTTAGTTTATCCCTTAGAAGTGGAAACAGCAGCTAAAGCATTAATGCAGGTAGGAATTCCAGAAAAACTGTACGAGCGCACCGATCGCCTGTCTGGGGGACAACGACAAAGAGTAGCGATCGCCCGTGTTTTAGTACAAAATCCCGTTGTGATTGTTGCCGATGAACCAATCTCTAATCTTGATCCAGAACGCAGTCGGGAGATAATGAATCTGTTAAGCAATATCAGCCAACAAACAGGCAAAACATTGCTCACTAGCATACATGCAATCGAGTATGCCCGCAGTCACTTCCAGCGAATTATTGGTTTGCGCCAAGGCAGAATTCTATTTGATGCACCCACAGAGGAAGCATCAATGAAAATGGTGGAGGAGTTGTATAGGATTGAACCACAGAGGCGCTGAGAACACAGAGCAAGAGGTAGAAAGACAAGCGTTTTTCCCATCTCCCTATCTTCTTGGGGTGTTGGTGTTGTTAGTGTTGATAATTTGGTCGTTACAAGTAGCTGGTATATTTCAAGGAGATTTAATTAATGAAGGCGGTTGGAGTCTTGTTGTTAGTTTTCTGATTGCTGTACTCTCTCCTGAAATCAGTTCAGATTTTTTACTACTAACCTTAGATGCAACACTCAAAACTCTCGCCTACGCGATTTGTGGCACATTTTTTAGCATTGTGATTGGATTTGTGGTTGGTGTTTTATCATCTCAAGTTTGGTGGAAATCTTTAGGTAAAGCCTACAAAATTCCTTGGTTAATGATTAGAGCTATTTTAGCAATACCAAGAGCAATTCACGAACTAATTTGGGGATTATTTTTTATCAATATTTTTGGACTCGATCCACTCGTAGCGGTGTTGGCGATCGCTATTCCTTTTGGTGCAATTACTGCTAAAGTTTTTTCCGAAATTTTAGATGAAACACCCCGCGAACCTTTATTAGCGCTACTAAACAGTGGTGTACCTCCTGTGAGTGCTTTTATCTACACTCTGATTCCCCAAGCGTTACCTAATCTAATTTCCTACAGTTTTTATCGGTTGGAGTGTTCTATCCGTTCGGCGGCGGTTTTAGGTATCATCGGTGCTGGAGGATTAGGCTATCAAATTTTCCTGAGCCTTCAATCGTTGCAGTACGAGCAAGTATGGACTTTGATGTTTGCATTGCTATTTTTGAGTGGTTGTACTGATTTTGTGAGTAGGTTGTTGCGTCAGCGTTCAGAATTACCAAATCGCTCCCCCACTCTCTCGCTGTTATGTGCATTTTTCTTATTAATATTTTCCTTTTGGTATATTAAAGCCGATTTTGGGAAATTTTGGGAACCACGCACAGCCGAACGTTTGACAAGAGTAATCCAAGATGCTTTTCCGCCACAATTGATTGATTTGCATCAATTATTTACTTTGTCGGCGCAAACTCTGGCGATGTCTATATTGGCAATGGCTGGTGCAGGATTGGGTGGCATTTTGCTTTCTTTTGGGGCAGCAAGAGAAATTGTGGCAAAAAAAAGACGATTCTCAATTGAAAATCTCCAATCTCAAATCAGAATTGGTATTACCCGCTTGTTATTGCTTATTGCTCGTGCTGTACCGGAACCAATTTGGGCATTAATATTTTTGTTTGTATTTTTTCCCGGAATTTTACCCGGTGCGATCGCTCTGGCTGTTCACAATTTTGGTATTCTTGGTAGACTAATGGCAGAGGTTGTAGAAAATTTAGATCGGCGTCCACTACTTTCTTTAAAAGCTTTAGGTGGAAGTAATTCCCAAGTTTTTATCTACGGCGTTCTACCCGCAACTTTTCCTCAGTTCATCGCTTACATTCTCTACCGTTGGGAAGTCTGCATTCGTGCTACAGTGATTGTCGGATTAGTAGGTGCAGGGGGCTTAGGGCGTTTGTTGACAGAGCAATTGAGCAGTTTTGACTATAAAGGTTTACTAACAACTTTGACAGTTTTGATTATTCTTACTTTAATGATAGATATTATCAGTACAACCCTCAGAGGAACTCTACGTTAAAAAGTTAAATAACTAACATTTATTTAGTCGAGCGTGGTAACATTTTCTTGAAAACTTCAAAACATTAAATCCCCAACCATAAAGGTATTTGTTGTTGCACTGAAGACTAGTATTTAAGAACAAGACTGTAAGCAATTTTACCTGCAATATCTTTCAAACAAATGATACTATGTCGGACTTAGGGATGTCACCTGATCGCAAAGGGGAAGTTTCAACCAATCTGCAACCACAGGAATCTTTGCATGATCAACCTGAAAGTTGCAAATTGAAAGAAAATATATTGATTGTTGACGATAATCCTGACCATTTAGAGATTCTCATCAAAATCTTGTCTGAACATGGGTATAAAGTGCAACTGGTTACGAGTGGGAAACAAGCTTTAGTTGCTGTCGAGTCAACTCCACCTGACTTAATTTTATTAGATATTGTCATGCCGGAAATGGACGGCTTCCAGGTGTGTTCTGAGCTAAAAGCATCTGCCCAAACCAAGGATATTCCGATTATCTTTCTTAGTGTCTTACACAAAACGTTCGATAAAGTAAAAGCCTTTTCCCTTGGTGGAGCAGACTACATTACTAAGCCATTTCAACCAGCAGAAGTTTTGGCTCGTGTCGAAAATCAACTACGCATCCAGAGACTGACAAAGCAATTAAGTGAGCAAACAGCACGGCTTGTGGAGGAAATCAAAGAGCGCAACATTGCCCAAGAGCAGCTTAAGCAAAGTGAGAAGCGCTATCGCAAACTTTTTGAGAGTAGCGTTGATGGCATTGTCATCACCGACATGGCGGGAAGAATTATTGATTGTAATGCTAGTTACCAAAAGATGTTGGGATATTCCCTAGAGGAACTCAAGTTAAAGAGTTTTTGGGATCTCACACCGATACAATGGCATTGTTGGGAAGCCGAAATTATTGAGCAACAAATTATTGAACGAGGCTACTCTGATACCTACGAAAAAGAATACATCCGCAAGGATGGTACTTTATTTCCGGTAGAGTTGACAGTTTATTGTCAGAAAAATGACTGCGGACAACCGGAGTTGATGTGGGCAAATGTACAAGATATTACGGAGCGCAATCAAGCCCAACAGATACTACATCAAAGCCTAACCAAAAATCGCGCCCTTGTTGACGCCATCCCCGATATGATATTCCGTTGTCACGTCGATGGTACTTATCTAGAGTTCAAACCTGCGAAAGGTGTCCAGCCCTTTGTACCACCTCTTGCCTTTCTGGGGAAAAAAATCCAAGAGATATTGCCAGCTGAATTGGCATACAAGATATTGCAAGCTCAAAGGCAAGCTATATCATTACAAAAAATCCAAATTTTAGAATATCAGCTCACAATCGATGAGCAACTTCACGATTACGAAGCTCGCATTGTCGCTTGTGGAAGTCATGACAATATTATTATAGTACGTGATATTACGGGACGCAAACGCACTGAAAAAGAATTACAGGAAGCTTATAAAAAATTAGAAGCATACAACGCCGATCTCCAAGCAACAAATCAAGAATTGCAATGTATGCTGGAGGAATTACAACTGCTTGAGGTAGAACGACAAGAGCAGTATTACAAGTTGGCAATCGAGCAAAAGCGCTATGAAGATTTATTTAACTTTGCGCCCGATGGCTACCTGCTGACAAACGCAAAGGGGATCATCCAAGAAGCAAACCATGCGATCGCAACATCCCTGTCAGTAGATTTGAGATTTTTAACCGGCAAACCTTTAGCTCTTTTCATCCCAGCAGATGAGCGTCTGGTATTTCGTACTAAATTAAATCAGCTATTATCGCTTCCAGAGAGGCAAACCTGGGAACTGAAGCTGCAACCTCGCGATGGTGAGCCTTTTCCTGTGGAAATTACAGTTGCTCCCGTTCGTGACTCTTCAGAGAAACTCATTGCTCTACGCTGGCTGCTCCGAGATATTACTGAACGCAAACAAGTCGAAGCTGCCCTCCGAGAGAGTGAAGAGCGATTTCGTCAAATAGCAGGAAATATCAATCAATTTTTCTTTATAAAATCTGCCAAGGACGGAAATTTTCTTTACATCAGCCCCGCTTATGAGAAGATTTGGGGACAAAGTTGTGAAAGTCTCTATCAAAATTCTACATCTTGGCTAGAGTTTTTACATCCAAATGATCGCGAAATTGTATTGCAATCTATCGAACAACAGTCACAAGGCAAGCGCGCCCAACGAGAATATCGAATTATTAAACGTGATGGCACAACTCGCTGGATTTTTGCCGAAGTGCTTCCAATTCTGGATGAAGTAGGAAAACCCTTACACTACATAGGATTGGCAGAAGATATTACGGAGCGTAAAAAGGCAGAAGCAGAACTCAAAGAGAGTGAACAGTTTTTACGCAGTATTTATGAGGGAATTGAAACTGCTGTCTTTATCGTTGATGTGCTAGAGGATGGAGGGTTTCGCTATGTCGGAATTAATCCTGCCAATGAGCGGATGTCAGGGTTACTATCATCAGAAGTTAGTGGCAAAACTCCCGAACAAGTGCTGACTCCAGAGATGGCACAAATGGTGTCGGATCATTATCGTGCCTGTATTGAAGCTGGAGAGCGCATTACCTATGAAGAATATTTGTTGATTAAAGGAAAAGATACTTGGTGGATCACAAACCTAACTCCAGTGCGAGATAGCAATAGTCGTATCTATCTCTTAATCGGCACAAGCTTTGATATCACACAGCGCAAGCAGCTAGAGCAGTCTTTACGCTTGCAAGCGCAACAAGAACGCTTGCTTGGCACTATCACTCAACACATCCGTCAGTCGCTCAATTTAGAGGAAATTCTAGCAACAACTGTGGTTGAGGTACAGCGAACTCTCCAAGCAGATAGAGTTTTGATTTTTCGGTTGAATGAAGACGGTTCGGGAGAGGTGATTGAGGAAGCCGTTGTCTCCCAGTATCCTGTCACAAATCAGATGCACTGGCTTGATGAGTGTTTCCCAGACGACTGCTATGAGTACTATCGCCAAGGAAATCCTCGCATTGTGCCTAATGTGGCAACAGATGATTGGGGAGCGTGTTTGGCTGAGTTTATGCAAGAAGTTGGCGTCAAGTCTAAAATGGTTGCGCCGATTGTCCAAACTTTTGAAGGTTCCTCAAGTAAAGTTTGGGGATTGCTCATAGTTCACGCCTGCTCTTACTATCGTCAATGGCAAGCATCTGATATCGAATTTTTGCAGCAGATTAGCAACCAGCTAGCGATCGCTATTCATCAGGCAAATATATACCAGAAGTTGCAAATTGAATTAGCTGAACGCAAACAGGCTGAAGCTGCTCTAAAAGCTGCTCAAGAGAATTTGACTATTGCCATCGAAGCTGCGCAAATGGGAACATGGCATTTGGATATAACCAAAGATTTTGCCCCGAAGCGATCGCTGCGTCACGATCAGATTTTTGGTTACGAAACACTACAAGCAGAATGGGGGCAAGAAATTGCTAGACGCCACGTAGTTGAGGAAGATCGTGAAATTTTCGACGCGGCGTTTGCTCGTGCTATGGAAACTGGCAAACTCGATTTTGAGGTACGCATTCAATGGCCGGATGGTAGCATTCACTGGATGGCGGCTCGTGGGCGTTTTTACTTTGACGACAACGGCAAACCTGGGTACGGGGGAGGTGTAAACTTTGACATTACAGAGCGCAAACAAACAGAATTGGCACTGCGCGAAAGTGAAGAGCGATTTCGCAGAGCCTTTGATGATGCTGCCATTGGCATGGCAATGGTTGCAATTGATGGTAGCTTTTTGAGGGTTAACCGTTCGCTATGTGAAATTTTAGGCTATTGTGAATCGGAATTTTTGGCGTTGACATTTCAAGATATTACTCACGCTGATGATTTACAAAAGGATCTCGATCATCGACAGCGTCTTTTAGTTGGAGAAACTCGCACCTACCAAACACAAAAGCGATATATTCACAAACTAGGACACGAAGTCTGGATATTACTGAGTACATCCCTAGTGAGGGATCGGGATGGACAATCACTCTACTTTATTACTCAATATCAAGATATTAGCGATCGCCAGCAGATTTCTCGGATGAAAAATGAATTTATCTCCATCGTCTCTCACGAACTGCGTACTCCATTAACAGCAATTCGCGGCTCTTTGGGTATTTTGGAAACAGGTATCTTAGAAGATGAACCACAACAAGTCAAAGAATTAATCCAAATAGCTCTTAATAATAGCAATCGCCTCATGCGTCTTGTTAACGATATCCTCGATCTCGAACGCCTAGAGTCGGGTAAAGTTCGACTGATCATGCAAGAGTGCGAAATTGCCGATATAGTTAAGCAAGCAACCGAAACAGTGCAATCGATCGCACACGAAGCCAAAATCACCCTTTGTGCTACATTCCCTAACACTAAAATTTGGGCAGCACCCGATGCGATCGCCCAAGCACTAATTAATTTATTAAGTAATGCGATCAAGTTCTCGTCTGCTGGTAATAGCGTGTGGTTAAGTGCAGAATTATTTCCCGACTATGTTATGTTCTTCGTCAGAGATAACGGACGTGGCATTCCCTCTGACAAGCTCAAAACCATCTTCGGACGATTTCAGCAGGTAGATGCTTCTGATTCCCGTCAAAAAGGGGGAACAGGATTGGGATTAGCAATCTGTAAAACTATCATTCGCCAACATGGTGGACAGATTTGGGTAGAGAGTATATTGGGTGAAGGAAGCACGTTTTACTTCACATTGCCAACAACAAGGCTCGATCCATGAGTGAACAAATTTTTTGCATCCTTACAATCAAGTCTTGCAAGGATGTTCTGAATCTTGGCAAGACTATCAATTACTGAGTCAGCAACTTGGCGATCGCTGTAAAAAACTTCACTTTCTTTCTGCACATCCTTCCAAAACTCTATCACCCAAGATTAAAGTTGCTGAGTAGGGATAATTATTGTCAGACATACCATCACTACAGTTATCAACTTTTTTAATCATGAGCATATTGTTGCCTTTGCCCGTTAATCTGTATACTCTGACTAAATCTGTAGGACGACCTGCTGCTGTTAATGGTGCAACATATGGGAATGTTAGCTTGCGAGTGTCTGGTGAAGAGTAAACAATTCCACCTTGGGTGACAGTAACACTCCAAAATGGTTCAGTCCCTCGACTAATAAATTCTTCAACGTTAGCATTATTGCCAGCTATGGCGGCATTTATATTTAGAAATCCTAATTCTTTGTTCGTACTGAAATAAGCAACAACTGCTAAGAAAGTTGTACAAAGTCCCAAAGTTAAGATGCGGGATGCGAAAGCTTTCTTCATAAATATAGAGCTACTTTAAATTCCAATTTCATGACGCCAAATACCTCTGAATCGTTTCCAATAGAGATTTAAATTATAGGAATCCAGTTTGATGAGTGAAAAAATTCAGTATTTGTAGTGGCGTGACTACCTTACAATAGTTCATTATAGTTTTCTTGTGGGATGGACTTCTAGCCCGCACCACAAAACAATTTATTCTGCCATTTTAATCGTGTCACCCCAGTAGGGCGTGTTATGGCTTTAGTCTAACGCACCCTACCCTTGAAAACGGTGCGTCACGCTTTGCGACAATACACCCTATGTGTTTTTCAAAAATCAAATATGAGTCCTGTATTTCGTATCCTGATGGCAAGGTTGCTCCAATCACAACAGTATTTAGTTCTCACTACGACTTCACCAACCTATAGAGGGATGGGAATTTTCTTAGAGAATGGTTAAATAATAGACTATAACAATACCTTTAGTCATATCTTTAGTTTATGTGTGGTTGAGTGTAAAAACAGGAAACTTCAAATACATCTCATTGCAAAAACAGAGAGAACCTCTGACTAAGGAAGAGAAAAGTTGTATCTGAGACTACTTAAACAACAGCAGCAAGGTTTGGTGGGGCAGATTTAATAATGGCTTCTTTACATAACAATTGCAAGCAAGCAGAAGAAACATCACCAGACAAGCAAATCCCGATCAAACAATTAGCCGATATGAGTCCGGGATTATTATATCTTTACGATGTGATCGAGCATCGAAATCTCTACATCAATGCGCGATCGCTCGAATTGCTAGGCTACTCACCCGAAACCGTTTTGGCTATGGGAGGTGACTTTATGCTCAAAGTCATGCATCCAGACGATTTGGCTCAAATGCCTGCCCATCTTGAACGGTTAAATGCTTCTTGTGATGGCAGTTTTCATGACATTCAGTATCGAATGCAGCACACCAATGGCGAATGGCACTGGTTTCGTAGTCGCGATACAGTATTTAAGCGGACAGCAGACGGACGAGTTTGCCAGGTTTTAGGCACAGCCGAAGATATCACTGAGCAGATACGTGCAGAAACAGCGCTCCGCGAAAAGGAGCAGCATTTAAACATCGCCTTACAGACAGCTAAACTTGGTACCTGGCAATTAGATTTAGCAAGTAGTCAGCTGACTTGTTCCCAGCAGTGTAAGGCAAACTTTGGATTACCATCTGAGATTGATTTTTCCTATCAAACTCTATTTTCTGCACTACATCCAGATGATCGCGATCGCGCACAAGTAGCAATGCAACAGGCAATAGAACAGCGAAGCGATTATGATATTGAATTACGTTGCTGTTGGGCAGATGGCAGCTTGCACTGGTTAATCGCACGGGGACGTTTGATTTATGGTTCTGATGGTACTCCTGTGCGTATGGTAGGTGTCACCCTTGATATTACAGAACGCAAGCAATATGAGGAATCTCTCAAGGCAGCAAACCAACGCATCTCCAACATCTTGGAAAGCAATACAGATGCGTTTGTGGCATTTGATCGGCAATGGCGCTACACCTACGTTAATCGAGAAGCATCAAGAATATTACAGCGATCGCCCGAAGAGTTACTAGGAAAATGTCGGCAGGATATCTTTTTGGAAGCAGATCGTCTCAATCCGCAGATTTATCAAGAACTGTATCGAGCCGTAGCCGAGCAAGTCACAGTTAAATTTGAAAGTTTTTCCTTCGCAGCCAATTGTTGGCTGGAAATATCTGCTTTTCCATTCTCGGATGGACTAGCGGTTTATTTTCGTGACATCAGCGATCACAAACGAGAGGAAAGACGCAAAGCAGCACGGTATGCAGTAACTTGTGTTTTAGCTGAGGCGACTACATTGGTTGATGCAGTTCCAGCCATTTTACAATCTTTGTGTGAAAACCTCAATTGGCAACTAGGATCAATTTGGAGTGTAGATAAACACCACAACATTTTGCGCTACGTCAATAGCTGGCACGCTGCTAAAACTAATCTCCAAGAATTCATCACGGTTAATCAACAAACGACTTTTGCACCTGGTATTGGACTTCCAGGTATGATTTGGGCAAACCGTCAACCGGCTTGGATTGCCAAAATTAATAAAGAGAAAAACTTTACTAGATCTGCATCGGCAAGCAAAAGCGGATTACAGTCTGTATTTGGCTTTCCAATTTTGCTTGGTAGCGAGATTTTAGGCGTAATCGAATGCTTTAGTGATCGCGCTCAAGAGCCAGATGAAGATTTACTACAAATGATGGCAGCGATCGGTAGTCAAATTGGACAATTCATGGAGCGCATCCGTACACGAGAAGCTCTGAAGGAAAGTCAAGCGCTATTCCAAAGTTTCATGAACAACAGCCCTATCGCTGCCTTTATTAAGGATGAGGCTGGGAAGTACATCTATGTAAATGCGTTTGTAGAACAATTATTACAGCGCAGTCAATCTGAATTGGTAGGCAAAACAGATTTTGAGTTGGTACCCGATCAAGCAACGCAGATGCGTGCTAATGATGCAGCAGTGCTGACAACAAATCAAGCAATCCAAGTATTAGAAACGCTTCAAACCCAGGATGGGGAACACTATTATATGTCCTTTAAATTCCCTTTCCAGAATACTGCTGGGCGAAAATTTCTAGCCGGAATGTCTGTTGAAATTAGCGATCGCATCCGAGCCGAAGCAGCTTTGCGCAAGAGTGAAGAGAAATACCGGACAATTTTTGAGAATGCAGGTGTATCAATTTGGGAAGAAGATTTTTCTGAGGTGAAAGCAGCGATAGAGCAGTTGAAAACCCAAGGAATCAAAGATTTTCGCGCCTTTTTTACGGAACATCCTGAGTTTGTGCAGCAGGCTGTTGGCATGGTGAGGTTGGTAAATATTAACCATACAACGGTACGAATGTTTGGAGCGCAGGATAAAAATGAGCTGCTGACTTCATTCAAGCAAATATTTCTGCCAGAAACCTTTGAGGTGTTTGTCGAAAAACTCCTTACCATTGCTGAAGGAAAAACTTCATTTGAATCAGAAACTATTGTCAAAACTCTACAGGGAGAACGCCTGAATGTAATTTTTACAGTAACATTCCCGCCTGCGACAGCAACATTCGATAGCGTACTGGCGAGCGTTATGAATATCACTGATCGCAAGCGCTTAGAAGAGGCTTTACGAGAAAGTGAAGAACGTCTGCGGCTAGCATTAAACGCTGCCCGAATGGTTGCTTGGACTTGGAATGCTAACACTGATGCGATCATTCATTCCGAAACTGCCTGCGAAGTTTTAGGACTAACACCTGACACCCTATACGGTACAGGAACCCAAGCATGGCAGTTAGTTCACCCAGAAGATCTTGCCACTCATCAGGCAACAGTACAAGCGGCGATTGACTCGAAGGGTAGCTATGTGTCTGAATTTCGCGTTATTCGTCCTGATGACGGTAAAGTTATCTGGGTAGAGGATCGGGGGAAGATTACTTGTGATCAGATGGGGAATCTTGTCAGTATTGAAGGAGCTCTATTTGACATCACTATTCGCAAACAAATTGAAAAACGCGAACGGGCGGCTCGTGAACAAGCTGAAGCTACTAATAGAATTAAAGATGAATTTTTGGCTGTGCTTTCTCATGAATTGCGTTCTCCCCTCAACCCAATTTTAGGTTGGACACAGCTTCTGCAAACTCGTCAGTTTGATCAGCAAGCAACCAGTCGCGCCCTAGAAGCAATTGAGCGCAATGCTAAATTGCAAACTCAACTCATCGAAGACTTACTTGATGTCTCACGTATTCTGCGTGGCAAAATAGTCTTGAATGTTTGCCCAGTTGATTTAGTCGCAGTGATTGAAGCTGCTTTGGAAACCGTACACCTGGCAGCAGAGGCAAAAAACATCACTATCCAGAAGGTTTTTGCAACCGATATTGGACAAGTTTGTGGTGATGCAAACCGTTTGCAACAAGTTGTGTGGAATTTGCTCTCTAACGCCATCAAATTCACACCCCCAGGTGGACGAGTGGAGGTAAGATTGTCAAGCTTGAAGGACACGGAAACACGGGGACACGAGAACACGGGGAATTGTTCTGTCTTTGCGTCTTCCCAGTACCCTATCCCCGCTCCCCAATCCTCAATCAATAACTATGCTCTAATTCATGTTATGGATACAGGCAAAGGCATTTGTCAAGAATTTTTGCCTCATGTTTTTGAATATTTTCGTCAAGAAGATGGCACTACCACCCGGCAATTTGGCGGACTAGGGCTTGGACTTGCGATCGCCCGTCACATCACTGAACTGCATGGTGGCACCATTGAGGCAAAAAGCCCCGGTGAGGGATTGGGAGCAACCTTCACAGTTAGATTGCCTTTACCAGCAAATAACCCAGAGGTAACTCAGAATCGTACACAATTTATTGACAACAGCGATCTGAGCCACTTGCAGATTTTAGTCGTAGATGATGAAGCCGATATGCGAGAGTTACTGGTGACAATTTTAGAGTTTTATGGAGCAAAAGTAACAGTTGCAGCATCGGCAGCACAGGCATTATCCACTCTAGAGCAATATCAACCAGATCTGGTAATTAGCGATATTGGTATGCCAGATATGGACGGCTATGTGTTGATGCAGCAAATCAAAAGTCGCTCAACACAACAAGTTAGAAAAATCCCAGCTATTGCCCTTACTGCCTATGCTGGAGAATACAATCGACGTCAAGCTCTTGCTGTTGGATTTGAATTACATATTTCCAAGCCTGTAGAGCCACAAAAATTAGTCAGTGCAATCGCTCAGGTTATGAATAAGACTCATTGTGCATCTTAATTTCACGATTTGGGCAAGCATAACTACATATTATCATCAACTAAGCGAAATTTAGTAGAAATCTGGTGTAGAGGTATAAAAGCCGAGGCTATTATTCACCAATTTAATTAAAGGAATAAAAGATTAGTCATAAGTACTTAATGAGTCATGAGATTGCCTATGACTTTACTTAACCTGCCTAATCCAAAAATTCCACAACATGACTGAATATATGCGATTGCCGCGAGGTGAACTATGTCAGGTGATGATCTGCCAGAGATTAGTACGAAGTGCGAAAGTTTTTTTTCACAAGTTTTCTGTGAAACACCCATACTTTTTAGCGATAGAAACATATGGAACGGAATCAGTTTAGAGCAACGCTACCTACCACCAGGGGAAACTCCTGAGTATTCTCTCAATCAATTTGTCATCACTATTAATCTTGGGCAGAGTTTTCAGGTAGAGCGAACTCTAGATAGACATTTGCAAGCAGGATTAATGTTTACAGGTGCAGTGGGGCTTTGTCCAATGCATATTCCCCAGACGATCCGTTGGGATAGAGATGCCAATGTTCTTTTCCTCTATTTAGAATATGCATTCTTGACTCGTAATGCTGTAGAGTTACTTGATACAGATAAATTTGAAATGTTACCGCATCTGATCGCTCAAGATATGTTGGTTCATCAAATTGGGCTAGGATTAAAAGCACAACTTAAAACTAATGGTTTAGATAGTCGTCTGTACGCCGAATCAGCCGCAACATTTTTAGCAGTTCATCTCCTGCAAAACTATTCAACTCGAAAATCTTTGTTCCGGGAGTATGCAGGAGGTTTACCGCAACAGCAGCTAAAACAAGCAGTTGATTATATCCAAGATCACTTAACACAACAAATCTCTCTAGATGCGATCGCTAATTATCTTGGTATCAGTCGCTATCACTTTTGCCGATTATTCAAGCAATCTACAGGACTAAGCCCTCATCAGTATGTGATTCAACAGCGAGTAGAACGGGCAAAGCAACTATTACTGCAAGGTGAGATGAGTATTGCTTATGTTGCTCAAGCTTGTGGCTTTTCCCATCAGAGCCATCTTAATCACCACTTCAAACGATTAACTGGAGTGACACCCAAAAATTTGCTCAATTCATAGCAAAATTATGCAAAATTAGCACAAACGTGCAAGATATTTAGCTGGCGACTTGCCAAAATTAAGTTGTTTAAGGAAATTATTGCCATCAATATTTCCACTTTTTCTAACTCAAAAAGGCTCACATAAATTACTCTCTTACCGTTACAAAATTACCTATGTTTTTCTTTGTGTGCTATCCTTCCGGAAAGCCGCTATGGTCTAATGTTTACTTTTTGGTTAGTTAAAAAGTTTTTTCAAAAACATAATTGTAATAGGACTTAATTAACACATGACCAGTGTCAAAGCTTGTAATTTATCTTTTGATTCTGAAAATTTTTTTACAGAACTTTCAGAGGATGAACAAGAAATAATTTCTGGAGGCAGCATTCCCCAAGGAATACCCTGTACAGATGATTTACCACCAGGTCATTGGGGTGCTCCATGTATTGGACGTGGTGGTGGTTCAGATATCAAAGTGTTTGTGTGGGAGCAAAAAATTGCTTAAATACTTACATAAACCATACCATCTTACTCAAAAGTAAAATTAGAAACTGTATCAATCCCCTTGAGTTATTGATACAGTTCAAAAACAACATAACAAGCCAAAAATATTTACAAGTTTTTGAGGATCAGAAAATCTTAAAAAATTAAGAAAAATCACCTAATATTATGCTTAAATATCAGTATTTACAAATTATTATTTTGGATGTGTGAGAAAAAATTAATATAAATCTATCCATAAATCAGCGAATTTAGACTAAAATCAGCCCCTTGAAAATTAATGAATATTTCGTAAGTCTATTTGGTTAATATAGAATCAATCATCAAAAGGAGTTGAAATATGTTTTATAAGTATTTATTTAAAAATTCATCACAATCTAATTTAAATGTTGAAATCGATGTTGAAACAACACAATTTTTTTGGCAAGAGCTAAATGAGCAGCAAACTGAAAGTATTCGTGGAGGTTTCAATAAAATTGATTTTTTAGACAAAGCAGTTGAAAAAGTATTTACTATACAACCAGAAGCAGAAGGTAAAATTCGAGGAACTTTGATATTAACCTGATAAATTCTCATACACTTAACTATAGTAGAATTAACTGAGCCAAAACAGAAACTTGGCAGCATAATTTTCCTGATGTTTTTACTGCTGTCTCCAAGAATTCCATAGCTTTTTTGCTATTCTTCGCCAACTCTTTTAATTAAATTTGAATTACTTACACCTTGTCTTTCGGTGGCGGTACAATCCTAAATTTCTTTAAACCCGCGTCGATTTCTCTAAGTATTTTAAAATCCTGCTCCGGCAAGGAATAACTACCACTTCCTAACAAACTCGCATCCTTTGTGGGGAACTTTTCCAGAAAAGAGAATGCTTGTCGAAATTGATGCCCTCCTGCTTTGATGGGTGAGTTAAAGTGAGAGGGAATAATCCACTGAAAATCCCAACTCGCCACCCGATTTGCCCATTCAATAGTTTCCTTTGGTGCTCGATTTAGAATCAGAGTCTGTAAAATTGGGGCTACAATTAGACGACCATCTCCTTGCAATACATCAAATGAGCGTTTCCAGTCGTCCTTCCATTTAAAAGGAAACAAACCAAAATAAGCTTTCTTTGAGCGTTCCGGTGCTTTGAAGGCATTGCGAAATACCTCACCCCAACTAATAACCTCCAACACACTTGGTTGAAAGTACATAGCAAACAACGAAATCCGTTGCCAGCCTTTACAGCGATTTACTTGATTATCTGCAACAACATCAGATGCATTATCCTTAGCATGGAATAGCAACGGGTATGGATCTAATTGGACGATCGCAGGTGGTTCTTCCGGTATAGAAACTACTGAATCCGTAATCAAGAGTGTGTGCGATCGCTTATGAAAGAATGCAACTTCTGTAAATTTACCCAGCCCAAGCTCGATAGAACCCAAAATCGCATAATCAAACTCGTCAGCGAAGGGTGCTGTAGTGCTGTCTTTTGGTAGCTGCTGAGTGCGCCGAGAGGGTAAACCAAGCCAACTGAGGGGCAGATTTAGAGGAAAACTCCACTGATTGGGAGCTACAAATACCAGTGCTTTTGGAAAGCATCTAGAAAAAGGGCCAACGAAAACCTTATGTTCTATACCAGAGGTAGTCGGCAGAATAATATACTTGACATCCCCATGTTCTGCCACTAATTCTTGCATAAGTCCAATACACTCAGGCGTTGGTGCAACAGGTGCATAAACCAAAAGTCCTCCCTGAGCGAACTTCACCACCGTCATCCGAATAGGTACAACAACATAGAAAATGCCTTGAAGTTGATCAAAAGTCCAGATTGTATCCTGAACCACTTCTTTGCGAATTGTTCGGCGTTGACCGTATGGATAAAGTGGTACAACAGGCCACAATGGCCATGAAAAGTCTTTTGAATAAATCTCTGATGCTTTCGCTCCCTGTGCATTTATCGTGGTTTTAGGCACTCCACGACCCCCTTAAAAAGTTATAATCCTAAAACTGTCTGACTTACTCCCCAAAGCTTGGAGTTGAGACAATTTTTGAGGTAATCATCTATTTTTTTTATAACTTACTTTAATGCTTGTACCTCACTTTAACAAATAAGTGCGATCGCCTCAGCTATTTTTCAGTTGGCAGAAGATCCTACCCAAAAACTTGACGCTTTCTCCATCACGGCTGTCTAGTGTTCTTCTTGTTGGGAAGTAATTGCTCAATCAGTTCCCAGTCTTTTTCAGTTAAGCTGCTGAGGTACAAATTTATTCTCATCGTCAAATATTCCAAGTGGCTTCACTAGAAGCCTTAATGCTATTGATTTGTATAGCCACTATTTTTGTGAATTTTCCTGAGCTAATTACTAGCCTTTTTTCAAAAAAGTTACTGATGGTGACTGTAGTCAAGACAAATCCCATACACAAAAAGTAATTATTGTTACACATAAATTCAGTAGACTATCGGTAAATGTAAATAAAGTAAAAGCAGCATTGCAAGTTGCGAAAAGAATATACTGCCAGGTTCTAACACTGAATATTGCAACTATCTTCAGAAGGTAGAGTGATTACCAAAATATTGAATTTAAATATTTGATTGATTTGATAGCTATGTTTGTTTTGAATGTTTTAGAGTCATTTTCAGTTTTAAAATCTAGGTTTTATAAATTGCGATTTAGTCTCTTGACTTAATTCATCCTAGTTTTCTGTAAAGTATATTAATTTGAAAAATTTTTAAACATATCGTTGATTACGTAATTCGTGCCGCAACTAAAAATAAGTATCATTTCGCAGGTTTAACTATAAAATCAGCGTTTAAAGTTGAAGAAAAGGAATAACAAGTAAATTTTTCATGCCAATTCGATTAGCCTTAATATCTTTGAGTTGCCTATCTATCGTAGGTTGTACTAATACTACAGAGCTACAATCATCAGCAAATTTAGTTGAATTACAGGCCAGTAGCAATCAGAGAATACAAACAAAATTAGCAACTATTGAGCGAGAGAAAGAAAGCAAAAGTTATAATGTATTATCTAATTTTGAAATACAAAATAGCAATGACTTAAAGCACGAGTGGAAATTTGAGAATCAAGAATTATATGCTCAAAAAATTTCAACAGCACCAATAAGTCCATCTAGTTACATGAAATTAGTGCCAACAGGGAAAAAAAATGCTCTTGGTAATCCCCTTTATCAACTTAAAATGTACGCAAAAGGTCAGCCAGTTGGCACTTATAATACTGTTTCTGGAAGAGCTTCTAGTCAAAAAAGAAACCGCAATCTCTCCGGAACGGAAGCACCATTACCAAATGGAAAGTATGAGGTTGCAAGAAATTATATTCGCGGCACGATTCCAGAAGCAGGCGATCGTTTCCTTCCGATCAAGCCAAAATTTAAAACTGGTCGTACAGATTTAGGCATTCATTACGATCCATCTTTTGATAAAGACAACGGTGAAGACGGAACATCAGGATGTATTGCACTAACTAAGCGACAGGATTTAGATCAAGTTTTGAGATATATCCGCACTTATCAACCCAGTTTTCTTGAAGTCACTATTTAATAATTTTTTATTTAACTAAAAGGATTTAACAATGTTGAAAATTTTCATGACTGGCGCATTAATTCTAGCTGCTGCTCTACCCGCACGCGCACAAGTTGGGCCTGGACTTGGTCGCACTGATAGTATTGCGTCTCGTCCCCAATCTTATGCTCAAGTTTGTACTAATGATGTTTATGGTAGACTTTCAGTGCGTAGTGGCCCTGGGCGCAACTTTCGTAAGCTTAAAGAAATTACTAACGGACAGCTGGTAGGATTAATGAGTGGTCAGTACGGACAAGACGGTTTTTGGTGGTGGAGAATTTCTCATCAAAATGGAAGTGGTTGGGCTCGTGCTGATTTTCTTTGTGGCGATCCTCAATAATTAGTTACTCAAGCACATTTAGTATTCTTTGATTAGCTGATGCATGGATGTTTGCCATTCTCTAATCATAAGAAATACTTTAGAGAAAAACCCCTCATCCATTCTGAATGAGGGATTTTTAATATTCAGTAAAGGCTGTGATCGCCCTCTTGCCTTCAGATTGCTAAACTAAAATACAACCCTCACTTCCAAGCAAAGGTAGCCTTATGACCTCTGCAACCAATCCAACCACTGACCTTACTCCTTTCCCTGACCATACGCAACTACCAGAGTCTGACGGCACTTTTGTGAAAAATTTCCAGGAACATCCACAAAGCATTCTACTAACCGACTCGATTAAACCCATATTGCAAAAACGTCATCCTGATGGGCAATACTGTATTGGTCAAGATTGCGGTATCTATTGGCGCATAACCGATCCTCCAGAGAAAGGTGCAGAAGCTCCCGACTGGTTCTATGTACCGAATGTACCATCATTGCTCAACGGGCAAACACGGAGGTCTTATGTATTATGGCAAGAGTTTATCGCACCCTTAATTGTATTAGAATTTGCCTCTGGAGATGGAAGCGAAGAACGAAATCAAACCCCCTGGACGGGGAAATTTTGGATTTATGAGCAAGTGATCCACCCGGCTTTTTATGGCATTTATGAAGTAAATAAAGCCAGTGTGGAAGTTTATCACTTAATTGAGGGGCAGTATCAGCTATTACCAGTAAATGAGCGCGGACATTATTCTATACATCCTTTAGGCGTTGAATTAGGTATATGGCAGGGACAGTATCAGAATATGGAATTACCCTGGTTGCGCTGGTGGGATTCGCAAGGTAATTTGTTGTTGACTGGCGAAGAAAGAGCCGAACAAGAACGTCAAAGAGCCGATCGCCTAGCTGCCCAATTGCGATCGCTTGGCATTGAACCAGAAGCTTAATATTTTTGTGTATTTTCCAACTTTAGTGAACTAAAATCTCAAATAGAGGTGGCTAGAAAATAACCCCGAAACAAGGCATCTTATTCCATTTAGGAAAATAGAATTAGAAATTGCCTTGGTGTGTCTGGATTTGGTGAATGCATCTGCCCTTAATCATTTTTTAAATTGGTATTAGTTGGAAATTTAGATTCTGCTATTTTAGAAAGACTAGCAAATCTTGCCAAACAGCGTGGTATATCTTTGCAAGAGATGAAATACTACAAGTATTAGTGCAATCAACTCCAGACAGATGCTTGAGACTAATTGCAATATGGCAAAATTCTGGTGTTAGCAAAGCTTTCCTTGAATAAACTCGCTCTGAATTGCTTACGCAGGAGAAAAATGAATCAGCAGCAAGCACTTGCTCCTTGGCAGTGTTTTTCACTTCACCTAAGTTAGGCATCCTCAAACCCAATAACAATAATATAATTCCCGTTGCATTTCCAGCCTTCTACTCGCCCATTGACTCAAAGTTCATGACTGAAACTTCCCCTAAACCGATTGCAACAACTGCCCCTGTTCCAGCAAATGAGGTAGAACGCTTAGAGGCACTGCGGCGATACAACATTCTCGATACACCACCAGAAGCTGCTTTTGATCGCATCACCTCCTTGGCAGCGCGTATATTGAATGTGCCGATCGCACTGGTTTCGCTAATTGATAAATCGAGAGGCTGGTTTAAATCGGCTCATGGCTTTGAACTACGCGAGGTGCAGCGAGATGCGACTATTTGTAGCTTTGCCCTGTTATCTAATGAAATTTTAGTCATTCCCGATACTAGGCTCGACAATCGTCTCGTCTGTAATCCATTTGTACAAAATGAACCAGGTTTGCGATTCTATGCTGGTGCGCCATTGCTGACTCAAGATGGCTTCAACTTAGGTACTCTTTGTTTGTTAGATACTAAACCGCGTGCTGACTTAAGTGATGAGCAAAAAGTCGTTCTGACAGATCTGGCTGCAATGGTAATGGATGAACTAGAACTACGATTGGCAGCCCGTAAAATTGCTCAAATTGATGTTGCATTGTTAGAGGTGACTCAAGGCGTTTCTGTAGCAACGGGTGAAGCATTTTTCTTTGCTTTGGTGCAACATTTAGGCAAGGTGCTGGGAGTTGATTACACATATATTGGTTTATTGGATGGAGATAACCAAGAAGCAATCCAAACGATCGCCGCCTGCGCCAAGGGGCAGATCATTGACAATTTTGCATACCTGCTACAAGATACCCCCTGCCAGGAAGTCCTTCAGACACGAAAATTGTGCTGTTATCCCAATCGAGTCCAAGCTTTGTTTCCCAACGCGCCTCTTTTAGAACCTCTAAATGTGGAAAGCTATGTAGCGGTTCCGTTTTTTGACTCCACGGGCGTACCCCTCGGCTTATTAGGTGTGATGCATAGCAATGCTTTGACGAATGTTCAGCTTGCAGAATCTCTATTAACCATCTTTGCCCTCCGCATCGCCACTGAACTGGAACGACAGCAAACAGAAGCAGTACGGCAACAAGTCCAGTACGATTTGGAGCGGTTAGTTGAAAAACGAACAGTTGAACTATCCCAAGCAAATGAATTACTCCAGTCAGAAATTGCAGAGCGCCAGCAAGCCCAAGTAGCCCTGCAAAAAGAACAAGAGTTACTCAGAGTGCTGCTTGATAATGTTCAGGCAGGAATTGTAGCCTGTAACGCCGAGGGGATTTTGACTCTATTTAATCGAGCCGCACGGGAATTTCATGGCTTGCTGGAGCAACCACTACCACCTGAAGAGTGGGCAAGACACTATAACCTGTATTTGCCTGATGGCAAAACGCCTATGTCCAAAAACGAGATCCCGTTATTTCGGGCGTTACAGGAACAGACAGTCGAGAATGTTGAAATGGTAATTGCGCCCAAACATGGAACGGCAAAAACGGTGCTTGCTAGTGGGCAGGCGATCGCCGATAGCCAGGGCAAAAAACAAGGGGCAGTCGTCGTGATGCACGACATCACCGAACGCAAACAAGCCGAAGCCGAGCTACTGATTTCCGATGCTGCCTTGCAACAAATGCCTGATGCCATTTTGTTAACCGATTTGGAGGGTAAGATTCAACGCTGGTTGGGCAATGCCGAGCAAATTTTTGGCTACACAGCAAAAGAGGCGATCGGCAAACCCGTAAACTTTCTCCATCACCCAGATATCAAACCGAAGATGACGGCGCAAATGATTCGCTCCATTCAAGAAACAGGAGCCTTTTGTAGTGAAGTCCCCTGTCTACGAAAAGATGGATCGGTAGTGCCAATTGAAACAACAGCCAAAACTGTATACGACAAAGCGGGCAATCCAATCTTTTTTATTAGTATCAACAGAGACATTACCGAGCGCAAACGTTCAGAAGCAGAACGCGCCCAATTGATGCGCCAGCAAGTTCAAGAGCAAACTGCGCGTCTAGAAGCAGAAGCCGATCAACGGCGATCAGCATTTCTTGCAGAAGTTAGCACAGCACTGGCATCCTCATTGGATTATGAATGCACTCTGGCAAGTGTTGCAAATTTGGTAGTGCCGTTTTTTGCAGACTGGTGTGCGATCGACCTACTGCAAGACAATCAATTTATTCATCGGGTTGCAGTGGCTCACTGCGATCCAAACAAAGTGGAATTGGGTTGGGAAATTCATCGTCGATATCCCAGACACATCGACGCAACGGAAGGAGTACCTAAGGTATTGCGAACTAGGAAAACCGAAATGGCAACTGAAATTCCAGATGCTGCATTGGTAATGATGGCTCAAGATGCTGAACATCTGCAAATTTTACGCGAATTGGGCTTAAAATCTGGGATTATCTCACCGTTACTTGCTCGTGGTCAGATTTTGGGAGCAATTTCCTTTGTCACTGCCCAATCCGAGCGCCGTTACAGTCAAGCAGATCTAGCCTTGGCAGAAGACATTGCCCATCGAGCCGCGATCGCCATTGATAATGCCCGCCTCTACGAAGCCGAACGAACAGCCCGAAGTACAGCAGAAGCTGCCAACCGAGTTAAAGATGAATTTTTGGCGGTGTTGTCTCATGAGTTGCGAACGCCACTCAATCCGATTTTAGGTTGGTCTAAATTGCTTCGTGCAGGAAAATTAGATGCTGCCAAAATAGATTATGCCTTAGAAACAATTGAGCGTAACGCTAAACTCCAAACCCAACTCATTGAGGATCTTTTGGATGTCTCGCGCATTTTGCAAGGCAAGCTTAGTTTCAACATGGCTCCTGTCGATTTGGCACCGACGATTAAAGCAGCTATTGAAACTGTGCAGTTGGCAGCCCAAGCCAAATCAATCAATTTACGATTTACGATTTTAGATTTTGGATTGGAAAATATTGATGTTAGCCCAAAAGCTACAGACTTTAACGAGCAACTGGATCATCTAAAATCACGCCACTTGCACTCAACGCGCTTAACCCGTAAAGGCTCAGTGGCTCCAAAATTCCAGGTTTTGGGTGATGCTGCTCGCCTACAGCAAATGATTTGGAATTTACTTACAAACGCCGTTAAATTTACTCCATCAGGCGGACGGGTTGAAATTATACTGAAGTGTATTGACTCAGAGGCTGAAATTAAAGTTAGTGATACGGGTAAAGGTATTGATTGTGACTTTTTGCCGTATGTATTTGAGTATTTTCGACAGGCCGATGCAACAATCACCAGGAAATTTGGCGGGCTAGGATTAGGATTAGCAATAGTTCGTCACTTAGTCGAACTACATGGAGGAACTATTTATGCAGAGAGTCCTGGTGAGGATTTAGGCGCAACCTTTACGGTCAGATTACCATTAATAACCGTTGTTGGAAAAACAACTCAGGACAACCTATCTGCTGTTGGCAACTTTGATTTTAGTCAACTACAAATTCTTATCGTTGATGATGAAGCTGATATGCGAGACTTGGTACTCACCATTTTGGAACAATATGGAGCGCAGGTGAGGGTTGCAGCATCAGCTACTGAAGCATTGGCACTGTTGGATATTTCCCAGCCAGACTTGTTAATTAGCGATATTGGGATGCCTGATATCGATGGTTATATGTTAATGCGACAAATCAGGAATAGACCGCCTGAAAAAGGAGGATCAATTGGAGCGATCGCTCTAACTGCCTATGCCGCAGAGTACGATCAGCAAAAAGCCCTGGAAGCAGGATTTCAACAGCATATATCTAAACCCGTTGATCCAGAAGAATTAGTCAAGGCGATCGCGACATTGGTTGTCAGTATTGATGGACAAAACAAACCTGGCAATGTCTAACAAAATTGATGGTATTTTCAAGGGCGGGAAATGGCTTTATGATTTTTTCCCTATGATCTCCATCTTAGTAATGATGGATTCTTTACGACTTTTCCCACACGGTTCAGCACTTTGACAATCACTAACTGATGCTATTTCATAATAGATGCGTACTTGCCTGTTCAAGAATGTTTTTTCTTGCGCACATATCTCAAAATCTGCGCCAACGTTATGCTCTTTTCCACTTTTGTCTACTAAACTCACGTAACAAAGAAGGTCACCATTTTGCATACTTGTGACCGTACCAACTGTTGGTTGTTGCGATGAATCTTGCTTTTGGGTAACAGTGTTATCTTGACCAGAAGTAGTAGTTTTGACAGAATTACTCTGGGGAGAATCTTTTTTCACCTCAGCAATGGTGTCCTTCTGAGTTTCCGCAGAAGTATCATTCTGAAGATTCTCGCAGCCAGAAATTAAAATCAGGCTGCAAGCGATCACATATGCGGGGATGGCGATCGCAATTGTTGAAATCAGCTTTTTCATGTATGCATCCTTAGTGAATATCTCGCTCACGCACCATATCAACTAGTTTAGAGCGATGCGGCAATCAGCCCATAGTATAAAAAAATATACAAATACCCTATGATTATTGCAACTTTTTCAGGACATTCAGAACCAAAAAAGACAATACAGTACTAATTAATCCTAATTGCCATAAACCACATCCAGCAGCTATTCCCAAAGCTGCCGATATCCAGATAGCTGCTGCTGAGGTAAGCCCACGAACTTTTGTACGTTGGGATTCTTCAGGAGATTCACGTAAGATTTCTCCAGCGCCCAGAAACCCGATACCAGCCGCAACACCTTGGATGACACGACTGAGAGGATCGTAATCCGGTGAAACGGCAGCCGTTTGCAAGATAACAAGAACAAATAGTGCCGAACCAAGACTAACCAACATATGAGTTCTTAGACCTGCGGGTTTACGTCTTAGTTCGCGTTCTAAGCCGATAACTGCCCCAAATAGCAAAGCGAGGCATAACCTAAAGGTAAGGTTAAACCAATCATGAGGTGAAAGGTAGTATGTATTAATCAGTAATAATGATTGGAATGTCATATTTTTTATTCAAAGCACGCGATACAAATGCGATCGCAACAGTATAAAATCCACATATCTAGCGTTTGACAATTACTAAAGCTTACTTCACACCAGCATACGGAACCAGTAAAGGGATGTCGTTAGTAAAGAGGAGGAATATTCTGTACAATTTGTCTTGTTTAGTTCTTAGACTCTTTCTGGTATGATCTGAAAAGTTATAGTATGGATTTTTTTTCTTGGATGCCCTGCAAGCAGACCAACAGAGCAAAACTCACGGGAAAATACCCAAGAGTTTATGTCGGCTCTTTGCTACGCTTCCAGATGTGTTGATTAGCGACATACAAATGCCAGGGCAAAAATAAAATCGCTAATTTAGATAAGTATTATCTTTAGCATTTTCAGTATAGCTAATTCACAACTTTAAGAGCTAAGATCATTCTGAGCAAGCAGACGAGAGAATTTACCAGCTTGGACATCAAGAAGCTCTCTATAAAAGTTAGTAAAAATTTTATTAGCATACACGTGCTGTAATTAGTGGTGATTTAATTTAATAAACATCAGCCTGGAATTATCATAGTTAAACCCGCTCATATATTAGCTAGCAGTAATTTTTGATAAATAACGAAACACCACCAAAAATGGATTTCTCTGGTTTTAACTAGAGATGATGAAAACCGATAACTGACAACTGACTAACTGAGTGGACAAACTCTACTGGCTTGAGAAAATTAAACTGCAAGATCGCGCCGAGGTAGGTGATAAAGCTTTTTATTTAAGCAAAATCATGCATCGTGGTTATCCGGTGCTACCTGGTTTTGTGATTGCAGCATCAGTTTTGCGAAAATTTCTAGAAAATCTCAATAGTTCAGAGGCGCTAGTTGCTGACTTACCTCACTCTTCTTTACACTTAGATGTGAATAATTGGCGTCAACTTCGGCAGGTAGCTAGTGGTCTGCGTCAGGAGATAATTAATGCTACAGTACCACCCCAATTGTTGAACGCAATCCTCAAAGCAGCTAGGCAATTAGAAACTAAATATCTAATTTTTCGCCCCAGCTTGATGCTTCCAAGCATGAAACAGTCTATTGGGAGTATATCTGGATTGCTGGAGTCGCAAGTTTGTTGTTGTGAGCCAGAAGCGATCGCCATAGCACTCAAGCAAACTTGGAGTCAGTTATTTCGAGCTAGAAGTTTACTATATTGGCAGCAGGTAGAAATTGATTTGCAACAAATTAATTTCGCAATTTTAGTACAACCAATCCAAAATGCGATCGCCTCTGGCTTGCTCGTTGCTAACTCTTCAGGATGGGAAATTCAAGCTACTTGGGGATTAGGGATGGCGATCGCTTACGGCGAAGTTCTACCAGATTCCTACTACATTCATCCAGAAACTGGGGCAGTGTTGGAGCAACAACTAGGGAACAAAACTTTGGCTTATGATATTGATAAAACAAATTATAAAGTTGATTTACAACACGTGTCTTTGTCTGGGGAAATACTAGAGTGCTATTGCTTACAAGCCTATTTCCTAGAAGAAGACCAACAAAAACAGTATGCTTTACCGGAAGAAAACTTACAACAATTGATTGGATTAGCAAAGCAAATTGCCAAAGAATTTGGGAATAATTTTACCTTAAAATGGACAATTCCACAACAAGAATCTTCTAGAGCACTTTATCTAACACAAGTCATTGCCCCTCAATTAGGTATTTCTAATTTTCATTTTCTCAAAGGATTGGGGGCAGCAGCAGGACGTGTCACAGCCACTGCCCATGTGGTTGCTAATTCCCGACAAAAACCAACACAGATACCCAAAGGAGTAATTTTAGTCACATCAATCATTACACCAGATTGGTTACCAATCCTGCAACAAGCAGGCGGTATAATCACTGAGCAAGGAGGATTAACTAGCCATGCTGCAATATTGGCAAGAGAATTGGGAATTCCGGCAATAGGGAATTTAGCAAATGCCACAACTTTCATTCAAAACGGTGAACGAGTGCTGATAGATGGTGACAAAGGAGAAGTTTATCGGCTTGGCATGAATACAGAAGAGGATGTAAACAAACAAGAAGAAAATTCGACAAGAAAACAATTAGAAAAACTCTCTGTTCACCAACCCAACCACTCGGTTTACTTCGAGCAACCCATGACTGCCACTAAGTTACTAGTTAACTTGAGTCAGCCGAGTCTCATTGAGCAAGTGCAGTCCTTGCCTGTGGATGGAGTTGGATTATTGCGCTCAGAACTAATGTTGCTCACTATTTTAGATGGAGAGCATCCTAACACTTGGTTGAATGAGGGGCGTCAAACACAATTGTTAGAGCGTTGGTGCGAAACAATTATGCAGTTTGCTCGTGGCTTTGCTCCACGACCGATTTTTTATCGCTCTTTGGATTGGCGATCGCACGAATTTTCATCTTTAAGAGATAATCTACCATCTTATGCGGCATCAAAGCTCGGAGAACGGGGTACCTTTAGTTATCTAGCAAATCCCACCCTTTTTGAAATAGAACTTACAGCTTTGGCAACCCTACAAAAAGCTGGTTATACCAACATCCACCTAATTTTACCCTTTGTTCGTACCCTAGAAGAATTTCGCTTTTGTCGCCAAAAAGTTGAACAAGCAAATTTAACCCAAGTGCCTCAGTTTCAATTATGGATAATGGCAGAAGTGCCAAGTGTACTGTTTTTATTGCCAGAGTATGTTAAAGCTGGGGTGCAAGGTATTTCTATTGGAACAAATGATCTAACTCAACTACTATTAGGAGTAGATAGAGAGCAAGGGCAGCTAGCACAAGCATTTGATGAACGTCATCCAGCAGTAATGAGTGCCATAGCTCAACTTATTCGCACAGCAAAAGAAGGAGGAATTCCTTGCTCAATCTGTGGGCAAGCTCCAGCATTGTATCCAGAGATCATTGAGAGCCTCGTTCAATGGGGCATTACTTCTATTTCCGTTGAACCAGAAGCATTTTCGAGGACATATCAAGCCATTGCTCGTGCGGAGAAAAGCCTGCTTTTAGAAGCAGCACGGCGACAAATACAATAATTAGTGGATACAGACGCAATCAATCGCGTCCGTATATTTAATGGTTGATGCCTAATCTTGAGAATTTAGTTGTTAGTATTGATACCTTGAGAAGGAATATCTATATTATTATTTCTTTGCTTGATAAAACCAAGAGTCACTCGTTTCATTAACCAATACAAACCAACAAGTATGCCAAAAGTTATCGCAATAATAACTAATGGTTGCTTACCAAGAATTTCTTCTATACCTTTAGTCAGTAAAGCATCTGGTTGAGTCACAAAATCCCAACTATTGAAACGCAAAAAACGCCCCCAATAAATACCAATAGCACATAAAGCATGGGTAATTATTTCAACCCAAAAAATCCATTGACTCTTGCCAACGCGGTGCAAATAGTAACCCAAATTAATTAAAGAGATGACATAAGCTTCAAAACCAGCCAAAATTACTAACAAATACACTGGGATTAACACGAGGCTAATTATCCACACAGATTGAATTGTGCGGATATCATGAATTAGGTGAATTACATCAGTCAACAAATAAGGCGCATTTGGTAAGAAAGCGTAAAATACCAAAAAACCCAACCACCAAACCCAAGAACGTCCACGTTTAATCCGAAATAGCCAAATACTTAAAACTAAAGGTATAAACGCCAGAAATAAATTCCAAGTCATCCAACGTATATTTATTAGTAAGACTTGTATAACTCTGTCTATCAATTCAATCAGATCCGCTTTCATTGCTACTTCCTCTGAAGACGTGTGTGAAGATTGGTTATTTCCTTGTGAGCGTGAACCAACATTGTTGACAGATAAAACAATTAAAAGCCGACTGTAGTTTTTTCTGTCAACAGTGAATCAGTTTCATTTCACTCTAAATAAAGAGTTGTGTATATAGGAAAACTGAATCTGTGACAGTATAGTTAGGAAGAAGGTAGTTTGGAATCCTTGTGTTAATCATCTAGTATAGCGATAACAAGACTATAGGCAAATCTCCCACACCAAATTTTTATTGTGGAATACTACCATTGTCTTGTCTATGTTATCAATTTCATCTTGTCTCAGTGATATTCCAGAAAAGATTGACTAACACAGCAGCAAGAAACTATGAAGAGCGATCGCACTCCTGGCGGCTAACGCTGATACGACAAATGCGATTGTATTTGTCGCCCCTTGATGCGTCACACCATCGCTTCTTGGAATCTAGATACTTTTGGCAGTGGTACTATTCAGTCTGACTACAATACTTATTCACCTCACCTGCTAAAGTATCAGATTGTTTCGCAGCAATTGTAGCTGCTTTTAAAGCATTATCAATTTCATCTCTAGTCTTTTGTAGTTTATCTCTACCAGATGATGACGCTTCTGTGAGCTTTGCTGCACCAAGAGCTTTACCAGCCTTGTTAATATTTTGACTAAGAGTTGCAAACACTTTGACAAAACGGGTTTGAAATTCTTGAAGCTTAGGATCTTTAAAGTTTTTTTCTTCAATATTTTTAGCAACAGCTTCCAAATCTTGAGCTAATTGCAAACTTGTGATCACTTGCGTGCCTTTATTTGTCTCTAAAAGAGAGGTGCCATCATTCACTGCCGTAACGAGTCGCTGGCATTGAGAAGCTTTGCTGTCGTCACAACTAGCAAGAAATAGAACTAAGCTTACGCTCACAGGAATAATAAGGGTATATTTACGCCAAACAGACATTTATACTTTACTACCAATAAAATCTAAATCATAGTAACCAATGATTCAGTATTTTTGGGGTGTGTTCCGATGATTTGAAACCTCAATCAAATTACCATCAGGATCACGTAAATAAAGAGATTCAATTTCTCCTGCTGCTCCTATTCTACTCACTGATCCTCTACAATTTTTACACCATAAACACTGATATGGTCTTTTACCTGAGATAGTGGTGTCTTTGTAATGAAACAAATATCTGCCAAGCCAGGTGTGGGATGAGCAGAATCCTCATAATAGATTCTAATTCAGAGCTAGAAGTCATTTTGGCGCATTATACATTGACAAGATCATGAGGCGATCGCCACTGCAAACGAAGTAGCTCAGATTAACGCTCTGTGTTCCTACCCTGCGGGAAGGCGTTCGCGTAGCGCGTCGCTTTGCGACTCAGCGCCTAAAGCGTTAAACTCTGCGTTCCCACCGAAGCTTTGATCGCCGGAAGCCGACGCACCCTTACGGGAAGTCGCTCCGCGCCTACAAACTTCTCTCTGCGTTGAAAAATCAACTCAAACATTTGGGATGCTCCCCAGATAAAAGCGTTCTCATCCGCTATAATTTGCATATTTTTTGCAAAATCATCTTATTTATTACTTATCACAATCTTATTTCTTTGCTGTAATGTTAATTCTGTTACAAAATAAACTTAATAAAAACTATTTTTTCAATGCATCTCACACCCAGATGTAACAGGTTTTGATGTATGCTCGCATAGCTTTTGAAAAAAATGATTTTAATTATTAAGTTGCTAAGTTTAAATATTTCATATTTTCATTCAATATTTTTTTATGTTCGTGTCACAAAATCACTGCCAATAATTTTGAAGATAATTGGACTAATAGACTTGCCACATCTGCTTTTTCAGACGCTTGTCATACTTGAATTTTTCTTGTTTGCTTACAATCCAGCTAATCTAGTAGTGAACTCAGCTATTAATTTATTTCTCAATTTTTCTAAGTTCAGTTGAGTGATAAATTTCAGACCAATGTATTATTCTCAATTGAGATTTATGTAGTCTAAGATGTATTGTTTTTTGAATTTTTAGAATGATTTAATCTTTAAAGTTCAGAATGTTTATAAACTCAAAGATAAAAGGTATTAATTTTTGGCTAGAAAAATTATCTGTACCTAACTGGCATTTGTTTAACAAATTAAAAAGATTATATCAGCATTAACTGTCTAGAGATTTTACACTGCTAAAAATCTAATATTCACGTGAGCAGGAGATATCTATGACTGCGGAAGAACAACGGCTTGAGCAAAACCGCACTGGCAAAACCGATTGGTATAAATGGGGGCCGTATATAAGTGAGAGGCAGTGGGGTACTGTACGCGAAGACTACAGTTCCGATGGGAATGCCTGGAATTATTTCCCGCACGATCACGCGCGATCACGAGCATATCGCTGGGGTGAAGACGGATTGGGTGGTATCACCGACAGCCATAACCTGCTCTGCTTTGCACTGGCACTATGGAATGGCAAAGATCCTATTCTCAAAGAGCGGTTATTTGGGTTGACTAATGGCGAAGGCAACCACGGCGAAGATGTAAAAGAGTACTACTTCTACATCGATAGCACGCCCACCCATTCCTACATGAAGTATCTCTACAAGTATCCGCAATCAGAGTTTCCTTACAACGATTTACTCAACACCAATCGCCGTCGCAGTCGTTATGAACTGGAATACGAACTTTTAGATACGGGCGTTTTTGACGATGATCGCTACTTTGATGTGTTTGTAGAATACGCCAAAGCAGATGTCGAAGATATTTTGATTAAAATCAGTATTGTTAATCGAGGATCACAAACAGCTCCTATTCATGTGCTACCGACTTTGTGGTTCCGTAACACTTGGTCTTGGACGAACGGTGGAACAAAGCCTGTACTCAAAAAAGTTGAGGGAACGAATAACAGTGTAGTGCATGCTCACATCACAGATACCTTGCTCAATCAATATATCAGCGACTATTACTTCTACTGTAATGGCTTGGTTCCGTTGCTATTTACAGAAAATGAAACAAACAATCAGCGACTGTTTGACACACCTAACGCTAGTCCCTATGTAAAAGATGGTATTAATAATTACATTTTAAATGGACAGCAGGACGCCGTTAATCCCCACAAAGTTGGTACAAAAGTTTCACCCCATTACGAAATCAACATTGGAGCCGGGGAGACAAAGGTAATCCGATTGCGTCTTTCCAAAAATGCTCCGGCTCATCTCAGTGAGGCATTTGGCACTGAATTTGACCAAATTTTTACGACTCGCCTCAAAGAAGCAGATGAGTTCTATCAAGCCGTGACTCCACCATCAGTTCTAGCAGATAGCGATCGCACGAATGTCATGCGGCAAGCACTAGCCGGGATGATGTGGACAAAACAATACTTCTACTACGATGTGGATAATTGGCTGAGGGAGCGCAACATCACCCCTTGGACACTGGCAGCCCAAAGAAAGCATGTGCGCAACAGCGATTGGTTCCATATGCATAATGACGATATTGTTTCTATGCCAGACAAGTGGGAATATCCCTGGTACGCTGCTTGGGATCTGGCGTTCCACGTCATTCCTATCAGCTTGATCGATCCGGACTTTGCCAAAAATCAATTGATGCTGATGTTGCAGGAAGATTACTTGCATCCAAACGGTCAAATCCCTGCCTATGAATGGAACTTTAGCGATGTGAATCCACCCGTACACGCTTGGGCAACCTGGGAAATTTATATCCGCGATCGCGAACTTAACAACGGCGTCGGGGATATTGAATTTCTCAAATACGCCTTTTCCAAATTACTGATTAATTTTACTTGGTGGGTCAATCGCAAAGACGAAGGCGGAGACAACTTGTTTCAAGGTGGATTCCTGGGATTGGACAACATTGGAGTGTTTGATCGCAGTTCACCGTTACCTACAGGCGGCTATCTTGATCAAGCAGACGGTACCGCCTGGATGGTATTTTTTAGTCAGCAGATGTTTGAGATTGCAATTGAATTGGCACTCCACGATCAACTCTACGAAGACTTTGCAATTAAGTTCTTGGAACACACCATGTGGATCGCTGGAGCGATGGATCGGATGGGTGAACATCAAGACGAACTATGGGATGAAGAAGATGGTTTCTTCTACGATGTACTGCGTTTTCCCGATGGCAAGTCCACCCGTCTCAAAGTGCGATCGCTAGTCGGTTTATTGTCTATGATGGCAGTTGTTGTTTTTCCTAGTGAAGCTTTTGCAAAACTGCCACGTTTTAAGGCAGAAGCACAAAAGTTCATTATGCAGCACCCCGAACTTACTCATAATATTCATTTACCTAATCAGCCCGGACATCGAAATCGGCTAATGCTCTCTATCTTGAACGAACATAAACTGCGCTGTGTACTCTCCAAAATGCTCGATGAATCAGAGTTCCTCAGTGATTATGGCATTCGTTCCCTGTCCCGCTATCACTTAGAGCATCCTTACAGCTTTTATCACGCGGGACAAGAATATAAAGTAGGATACGTTCCCGGTGATTCTACCTCAGGTATGTTTGGTGGCAATTCTAACTGGCGCGGCCCCATCTGGATGCCTGTCAATCTCCTGCTACTGCGAGCACTTTTTCATCTGTATGCCTATTACGGCGATTCTTTTACCGTAGAATACCCCACAGGATCTGGTAAGCACCTATCGCTATTCGATGTCGCCCAGCAAATCAGCGAGCGAATTGTGAGTATTTTTCTCAAGGATAAATCTGGTCGTCGTCCAGTCTATGGCGGTACTGAGAAGTTCCAGCAAGATCCGCATTGGCGCGATCTAATTTTGTTCTACGAATATTTCCACGGGGATAACGGTGCAGGAATTGGTGCGAGTCACCAAACTGGATGGACGGGCTGCGTTGCGCGGATAATACACGCTTTGGGCTACTTTACTAAAGAAAGAGTATCAGATATCACAACACCTGGAGAACTCTCAAGGTTTCGGGCTTAAGTTACTGCATCTATCAACGGTAGCCCTCTTCTCTAAGTTCTTGTACTTGCCCAGCAGCGTGAATGGTAGAGTCATACAACAATGGGAAGTCCACAGCTATGCTAAAACCTATGTATCCCCTTTTATATCAGGTCAATACTCGTGTCTGGATACAATTGCTATCTAAACAATTGCATCGTCCAGCGACACTAGATGATATTCCTGACACAGCCCTAGATGAAATAGCCAGTTTGGGATTTGATTGGGTTTATTTCCTGGGGGTTTGGCAAACAGGGGATGCGGGGCGAAGTGTTTCACTGTCGAACCCAGAGTGGTTAGAGGAATATCGGCAATTGTTGAGCGACTTGTCCGATGAAGATATCTGCGGCTCTTGTTTCGCCATTAAAAATTATATTGTCAGCGATCGCATGGGCGGCAATCCAGCGATGGAACGACTGCGCGATCGTCTCCACCAGCGCAAACTCAAACTGATGTTGGATTTTGTTCCCAACCACATGGCTGTTGATCATGCCTGGGTGCAAACTCACCCCGATTTTTTTGTTCAAGGAACCGAAGCATTACTAGCACAACAACCTCAAAACTATTGCCGAATGTCCTTACCCTCTGGTGAAGCCATCTTTGCCTACGGACGCGATCCCTACTTTGCTGGTTGGCCTGAACACTCCAACTCAACTATGGGAATCCCTTACTGCAAGCGGCAATGCTAGGTGAATTGTTGACAATTGCTCAGTTGTGTGATGGGATACGGTGCGATATGGCAATGCTGATTCTGCCAGAGATTTTTCAGCGCACCTGGGGCATTGCAGCCGAACCATTCTGGCAAATCGCCATCCCAAAAGTACGGCAACATTATCCCGGCTTCATCTTCATGGCGGAAGTTTATTGGGATTTGGAGTGGACTCTACAACAGTACGGTTTTGACTACACCTACGACAAACGCCTTTACGATCGCCTGCGCGAACAACACGCCCAACCCGTGCGCGAACATTTTTGGGCAGACATAAACTATCAGAATAAGTCTGCTCGATTTCTAGAAAATCATGACGAACCTCGTGCTGCTGCTACTTTTCCACTCGATGTGCATCGTGCTGCCGCCATCCTCACCTTTTTGAGTCCAGGTTTGCGCTTCCTACATCAGGGGCAGCTAGAGGGCTTTATACATAAGATTTCGGTGCATCTCCAAAGAGGCCCCACCGAAATTATTAACGAAGAACTACATACCTTCTACTACAAACTGCTAACCTGTTTACGGCTACCCGTTGTACGAGAAGGCTCCTGGCGACTGCTCAACTGCACTCCCGCCTGGGATGGCAACTGGACGTGGAATAATTTCATCAGCTTTTCTTGGCAAGAACCCGGACAAAATCGGTTGCTGGTGATTGTGAACTACGCACCCTATCAGAGCCAGTGTTATGTAACTCTGCCTGACGACGACTTAACAGGCAAGTCATTTCACCTCAAGGATTTAATGAATCCTATTGTTTATGAGCGCTCCGGTGACAGTCTAGTCTCTGGTCTGTATTTTGATATACCGGGATGGGGCTACCATGTGTTTGACTTGCAGCCCGTGAGTTTGCTCCAACACCCTTTAGAAAATTTGGTCTCAGCATCATGAAATTCGGTGACACCTATTTAACTGCTCTAGATACTACATCTTTAATCTGTGGCAGTGAGCGACAAGAAAATTTAATAGGGGTTCTACGTCGGAGATTTATTTCACCTCAAAACCCATGCTCCGAGAACGCCTACACAGCTGTTTTTGGGTTAGCTCAAATCTGAAAGCTAATCCAATGATTACTCTCCAACTCAAACTAAGGAGCAAACCAACATGGAAAAAATGGTTGTAGTCGTTTTCGACAACGAAAGCAAAGCTTACAGTGGTTTGAACGAACTTAGAAAGCTGCATCAGCAGGCAGATATAGTCCTCTATGCGATCGCAGTCATTGCTAAGGATACAGACGGTAAAGTTGATGTGCGCCAAGCCGATGCAGGCCCCCTTGAAACCCTCTTCGGTGCAGCCCTAGGCAGCATGGTGGGTATGCTTGCAGGCCCTGTTGGCATGGCTGTAGGAATGGCTAGCGGCTCTCTTGGCGGAGCAGTGAGCGATATATCCCAGATGGGTATTGACCTTGAGTTTCTCGATGATGTCAGCAGAGTTCTAACTCCAGGTAAAGCAGCGGTTGTGGCATCCATTGATGAATACTGGACAACTCCTCTCGACACATCAATGGAACCACTGGCAGGAACAGTATTCCGTAAACTCCGCACCGAAGTCATTGACGATCAGCTTGATCGCGAAATCCGAGAGACTCAAGCAGAACTGCAAGCATTGGAGGAAGAATTCAATGCAGCAACGGCAGAACAGCAGGCTAAACTCCAAGCCAAAATTGATGCCACTCGCAGCAAACTCCAATCCAAGGTTGATGCGGCAAACAAGTGGATGGAAGAAACCAATCGTCAGTTTCAAGACAAAGTCAATGTACTGCAAGAGCAGGCAAAAATTGCTAGCGACAGAAGAAAAGCTCAGATACAGAAGCAGATTGCAGAAACTCAGTCTGATGTAGCACAACGGCAGGAAAAGCTTAAGCAGGCATCTACCTTAGCGAAAGAAGCCCTGACTGTCTAGTTAGATTCTGTTCAGAATATGCTCCGTTAAGCTACTTGTCTAACACAACTGCCTTCAAGCCTGATGTCACAGTATTTGGCTAGCGTGGATTTCGACAATTCATACCTTTCAATCAAGAGCAAAAAAGGAGAAATGAATCATGAGTAACAATCCAGTTCAAGTTATTGTGGCAGCGTTCAGCACACCCGACGGTGCAGGTAAAGTCATGACAGATCTCAAGCAGGGTAAAAAGGCAGGGTTAATCAGTATCCAAGATGCCGCAGTTGTTGTTAAAGACACTAACGGTAAAGTTAAGATTACTGATGCAAAACATCGCACAGCCAAAGGCTTGGTTACCGGTGGTATACTCGGTGGCTTGGTTGGGCTACTAGCTGCACCGTCGGTTGCAGCGATTGCGGCGGGCGGTGGTGCGATCGGAGCACTCATTGGTAAGTTGAAGAACGCTCCACTCAAGGCTGAAATGAAAGAAATTGGTTCAGCCTTACCTCCAGGCAGTTCGGCGATTGTAGCAGCGATTGAGCACAACCAGGAGGCACAATTGGAAGCTTTAGAAACTGCACTGGCAGAAGAAGCCGAAAGAGTCGTCCGCGATTCGCTCAAGGCAGATATTGCCGAGCAGTTAAGTGCAGGTGGCAACGTGCTGTATACCGCAGGTAGCGGCACAATCGGATCAGGAGTTGGTCGCGTGGCTCAGACACCCCAAGGAACTCAAATGAGCGGTATCCTCACCAGTGAAGACGGTGTCTTCGTAGAGGACGCGCAAGTCACAAACGAACCATTAGAGACAGCTAAGTAAAAATATGCCGCTAGAACCTGGCAATAACTAGCTCTATCAACTTGATTTCTTTAGATGATTCTTGTCAAGAACGCCTAGCTTGTCAACAAATCGCACAGCAATAGGCGTTCTTGGCTATTCATTACTCAAGCCAATTTTAGGATGAAAAATAAATTTAAAATATACCTGCCTCTACTAACTAGTTATTAGACTGTTAAGTAGGTCTTATTTCTAGAAATTAGATATCTTTTCCTTCTGCCATCTGCCTTCTGAATAACTTCACCAATCTACGGGTAAACCTAGCCTTTCCAAAGTATCTGCTTCTCGTAACAGTGACTGAATTTCAGTGTCTATTTGAATACAACCCCCAGACAACACTAAAGCACGTTGAGTAACCTTGCCTAACCAATGCAAATCATGTGATGCGATTAACATCACCTTTCCTTGCCACTGTAATAATAGTTGAGCAAATTGACGACGCCATGACGGATCAAGTCCATTTGTCGGCTCGTCTAAAATCAAAATTTCGGGTTCGAGGGCTAAAATTGCAGCTAAAGCAGCAAGGCGTCTTTGCCCTCCAGACAATTCGTGAGCAGAACGGTTGGCGTAAGCTTCTAAACCAAAATCAGCTAAAAGTTGCCTGGCTTTGTCAATTGCTATTGCTGGTGATACACCGTAATTACGTGGCCCGAAGGTAATATCTTCTAGTATTGTTGGCATGAAAAGTTGGTCATTGGCATCTTGAAAACCAAAACCGATTTGACGACGCACTTGTGGTAAAGTTTTTGGTTCTACGGGAATACCATTAATCCAAATCTTCCCGCTTTGGGGTTGTTTTAAGCCGATAATATTTTCAAGCAAGGTGCTTTTCCCAGAACCGGTTGGTCCCATTAAAGCTACACGATCGCCTGCATTGAGGGTAAAAGAAATTTCTTGTAAAACAGGTTTAGAGTTGGAATAAGTATAAACTAAATTTTGAACTACTAAGGCTTGTGACATTCTTGGAGTTAGTGGTTAGTAGAGGCGGGTTTTGCTGATGATTTTTGGGCTGAAAAAGACAATTTGTCTTCTAAACCCGCCCGTACAGTGGTTAATAATAGCTAATAGCTAATTGTGAGTTATGAGTTCAAAACCCAATATTTGATAAGAGGTTAGTGTCAAACAAAAAGCGATCGCAAAAGCTGTCAGCACGACAAAACGCTCTTTTGCTTTTAATGTGGAATCTACTGGTAGTGTACCTTGATAACCACGAGCTACCATTGCGGCATAAACTCTTTCTGCCCTGTCTAAACTCCGCAGATACAAGCTGCCGATCATAGCAGCACTAGTGTATCGCAACCATCCAGCAGTGCCATTCATTCCTCTAAGTTGCGCTGCACGCTGCATTCGCGTTACTTCATCCAGCAAAATTTCTATATATTGTCCAGATAATAGCAAGCTTTCCTTTAAACCACCTGGAACGGGTAAACTCTTGAGAGCAATGCCAAAGCTGTGTGGCGGCAAAGTTAACAAAAAACTATTCATTGTGATCAAGCAAATCAAAGAACGAACAAGCAGAAAACTAGCTCGCTCCCATCCCAAAGGTAATGCTAAAAAAGACAGAAAAATTAATTCTGCACCCAATAATCCTGTAAGTTGGCGAATGGGTACGCGTAATAGGACAGCCCAAATAAATGCGATCATACCATATGCAGCCAGCCAATACCAAGCATGGTACTTTAGTAAAGCTGTTCCGACTACAATCACTAAAGATAGATGTAAACGTAACGGTAATGACAGTCTAAGCATTATTTGGTTTCACCACTTGTGCAATACCAAAGGCAACAGCAAAGCAAACGCCAGATCCAAGAATTCCAGCGATACTTGTGCCAATCGGGCCTAATCCCTCTATGCTGTAGTCAGCAAAGGGTGTTGGTACTGATACTCGTATTTGTTCTGCTAAGTTAATAAAACCTAAGTCTTCGGCAACTCTCTCCAAACCATCTGGCCATGCTGAAGCTACTAAAGACAATACACCAGCAATCAGTAGAATACTCACTACTGGTACTAACCATCCTTGTAACTGCTGTTGTGTTCCTGGTAACAAATCTGGCCGTGCTGTCGATAGATAAGCTAATACACCCCCGGTAATCAAACCTTCGCCCACACCAATCAAAATATGCACACCTGTCATTGCTGGTAAAACTATGTTCACAGGTGCAGTCCCCGAAAGTGCCAATTGGATTGCAGCAACGATCGCGGCTGCTACAACACTGACGCCAGCAGCGATGCCAGCAGCTAGGGGCAACTTTCCTCTAGTTCCTCCCAGCAAACGTTGCAAAGTTTGAGTTAAGCCCCAGCCTACCCACACACCAACTACTGCCATGTTAAAAATATTCGCTCCTAAAGCTGTAATGCCTCCATCGGCAAATAGCACAGCTTGAATAATTAAAACTGTAGCGATGCACAACGTACCTGCCCAAGGACTGCCAAGAACAATCGCTGCTAAAGTTCCCCCCAACAAGTGACCGCTAGTGCCGCCTGCTACAGGGAAATTAATCATTTGGGCGGCAAAAATGAAGGCGGTAGTTAAACCCAAAACAGGTGCGCGTCGGATCCCAAAAGCATCTCGCGATCGCCCTAAGGCAATACCCAGTGCTGCCACACTCAATGCACCAGTTGCTGCTGCCACCGGTACAGAAACAAAACCATCAGGAATATGCACTATGTGCCTCCATTTTTGTTTTTATTTGCATTGTGTTTAGTAATTAATAAAACTACAGCACAAATTAATAAAAAACAAATTTTTGGTCTCTTTTACAATGCCCTATTGGGGGATTTACTAGTATTCCCCAAGGATTATTGACAAGAATTTTTCTATCAATTACTTTACATTATTTTTAATTGTAAAAATATAATAATTTACTTTTTATAATTCACAAAATTTGTGTCAAACATTTACAAAAATGCTTATTTAAACTAACTAAAATTTATTTAATGAGTACCCACATCTTCCATATTAAGTATAGATAATTACTAGATCATCATGTTCTAAGTATATTACTTACATATGGTTAGTAACAGCTTAGTTATATAAATAAAACCTTTTTTGTGAGCGAACTTGTTGACATCAGCACAATATCAATTATGTCACCGAGAAAAAACCAAGCTATGTAAAAAAAGTAGGATATTTGTACGCGGCTCATAGTAGCGCTATCTTTGTTAAAGAACTACTCAAAACTAATTATGATTATTAATAAGGACTTACTTAACTCCTTGTAATATGTACAACCAAGCAAAGTCTTATCTCTGCGGAGTGCTGTAGAAAGTAAGTCGAGTTTTGTATGCAATCATAAAAACATTGAAAAATTATTGACATTAATTCTTAATTCCTCTTCAATAAAAATTAATTGCAAAATAATCGCAGTTTATTTGGAATTGCAAATCTAAGATCTGCTATGCCTAATAAATTTACTCTCAATAAAGAAAAAATAGTAAGTCGTCGTCAGTTGTTGAAACTTGGGTTAGCAGGAACTGGTATAGCAGGGGTAGCGGTGGTGTGGCATAGGCTAAATGTCCAAAAGCAGTTGGTAAGAATACCATCCTTGGAGATGGAGGCAGTCGCCAAAAGTGCTGCTAACCCTATGCAGGTAATTCGAGATTTTGATTATGGAACGCCCAAGCGGGAAAATGGGCGGATAATTCGGGAATTTAGCTTGACTGCCGGGACTTCGGCTATACAGCTAAATAGTGCTGTTGATTACAATATATGGGATTTAAATGGTCGCATTCCAGGGCCGACACTGAGGGCAAAACAAGGTGATCGCGTGCGCATATTGTTCCTGAATAAAGCGGGGCATTCTCACTCTCTGCATTTTCATGGCATCCATCCTGCGGCAATGGACGGTATTCGTCCAGTTAGCAACGGTAGTGCGGCGATTTATGAATTTGATGCTGAACCTTTTGGCGTTCATCTTTATCACTGCCATATTGAACCTGTCACTCGGCACATTGCTAAAGGACTGTATGGAATGTTTATCATCGATCCACCCACTCCGCGTCCACCCGCAGATGAGATTGCCCTGGTGATGGCTGGGTATGACGTAAATGATGATAACCACAATGAATACTACGCATTTAATGGCTTGCCGGATTATTACATGGAGCATCCGATTCGCATTTACCAAAATCAGTTGATTCGGCTATACGTCCTCAACATTATTGAATTCGATCCTGCTGTAACGTTTCACCTTCATGCCAACTTTTTTGATGTTTACCCATCAGGAATGACTCTAACTCCTAACCTAAAAACAGATGTAATCACGATGGGTGTAGCAGAACGACACATTTTAGAGTTTGCTTTTCGCTATCCGGGAAAATATATGTTTCATCCTCATCAAGATGCGATCGCAGAACATGGATGCATGGGACAATTTGAAGTAGTCGCTGAGAAAGGCTCTCCCAATCAACGTCACAATGCTTAGTATTGCTTAGTCAAACAGGCTCTAGAAGAATGTGGTAATTTACTGTTTGCTATTGGCTACTAGTGAAAGAGTCTGCTTTAGGAATGCATGAATCTAGTAATTTACTGATATCATTTTAGACTTTTAATTAATAGATATTCTTAACAAGCGTTAGTTCCTAATCACAAAAGTCAAAGAATTTGTTAAAATCAGTAACTTAAATTAAATAGCTAGTTGATAAAAAGTTTCATTACGTGCAAAATTAACATAGCAAAAATTACAACAAAGTGTCAAACTTACCTGCCAAATATAGCCTAACAGTCTTTCAATAACTAGCTTTTAAATCTATTAGGAGTACAGATGATAAAATTCCGTTATATTTGCTTAAGTGTTGCGGCTTGTGCAATTGTGACTTTGAGCTCCTGTAGTAGCGGCACACCCACAGCAGAAAATTCACCCGCGCCGAATAATGTCAATCCTGCAACAAAAACTACACATACAGGAAGTCATAGTGGACATAGCAGCAACAAGAAAGTTAATATTAACACTGCGATTTTATCCGAGTTAGATAAGTTTGAAGGGCAGCTAGGTGTACCCGCTTTATCGCATAAAATTCAGGCAAGTCGCCCCTACGGTAGCCCAGAGGATTTAGTGACTAAAAAGGTAATTACCCAGGAACAGTTTGATAAAATCAAAGACCAAGTCACCATTGAGGAAGTGGTTCTTACAGGTGAAGCTAAAGATGTAGACTATATGACCAAGCTGGGGTTGATGAAAGGACATCTGATAGTAGCACAAGAACTATTAGATAAAAATCAGCCAAAGCAGGCAGAACCACATATTGGACATCCTGTGGAAGAGATTTATGTTGATGTAGAAGATCAGATCAAGGAACGCAAAGTTAAGGAATTCAAGACTACTTTGATCAGCTTGCAAGACTTGGTAAAAGCTAAACCCAAAGATGCCAAGGTAAAAACTGATTTAACTTCTTCTATACAAGCAGTGGATGGAGCGATCGCTGCTTTAAGTGAAACTGAACGGACTAATCCTTCATTCGTTCTTCAAGTGATGAATGGCTTGCTTGATGCTGCCAATTCGGAATATGGCGCGGCAATAGCCAATGGCAAAGTGTCGGCAGCTATTGAGTATCAAGATTCCCGTGGCTTTGTAGTGTATGCTAACGACTTGTACAAAGGTATTTCTAGTCAAGTAGCTAAAAAGAATCCCACAGCGCACAAAGCTATTGAGACGAATATGGCTGAACTATTAAAAGTTTGGCCTAGTGTAACTCCGCCAGCAAAACCAGTCAAAACACCAGAAGAAGTAACCAAGCTGGTGACAACCATTGAGCAGGAATCGCAAAAAGTGGTTGATGCTTCTAGTACCCAAGCACAAAAATCATAATCATCGCAATGAACGGAAGCTGGATTAGCCTTGGTTTTAATCTTAAGGTAGGAGTTTAAAATTTAGTCAGAAGTGAAGAGTTATGGGTAGAAGTGGCTGATTTAGTCAAGAGCTTTTAACAAAAGCAATATTCGATTAAATCTGTCTATATAGAAGTTAATGGTATTGTTGATTACTCGTAATTCCTCACCTCACTTATAACTCCTAAATGATAACTTTGGCTTTTAGTGTGAATTAACTAATAATGGAAGAACTTGACCACAAAAAGACAATCGACCTGCTAAACTCCATCATGGAATTTGAACTAGCAGGAGTTGTGCGTTATACACATTATTCCTTGATGGTTAACGGACCTTATCGTATTCCCATCGTAGATTTTTTCAAAGCGCAAGCAAGTGAGTCTTTACTTCATGCCCAACAGGTAGGAGAAATTCTCACAGGTTTAGATGGGCATCCTAGTCTTAAAATTGCGCCGATGGAAGAATCTTACAAACACTCTGTTAAAGACATCTTGGAAGAAAGTTTGGCACACGAAAAGAAAGCTCTAGATTTGTATAAAAAACTGCTAGGTGCTGTTACTAATGCCAGTATTTATCTAGAGGAATTCGCTCGAACCATGATTGGGCAGGAAGAGATGCATAATCTTGAACTGAAAAAAATGTTACGCGATTTCGGTTAATAGTCATTAGTTATTAGTTATTAGAAGCCAGCACCTGGGGCGGGTTTCCCGACTTGGGGTGACTGGCGTTCATTAGTTATGGCTTGTGACTAATGACAAAAGACAAAAGACAAAGGACTACTGATGGATTTTAGTACTGCTTTACCTACTTTTGTGATTACACTCCGAGAAGGAGTGGAGGCTGCCTTAGTTGTTGGTATTGTTATGGCTTTGCTCAAAAAAGCAAAAGCTACTCGGCTCAACCCTTGGGTATATGCTGGTGTCGGAGTTGGCATTGTCATCAGCGCACTTATAGGTGTGCTGTTCAGTTTGTTGATTCAAGTACTAGGGAATTTTAATCCTCAGTACACCTCTGTAGTTGAACCATTAATGGAAGCTACTTTCAGCGTTTTGGCGATCGCCATGCTCAGTTGGATGCTCATCTGGATGACTAAACAAGCCAGATTTATGAAAGCCCAAGTTGAGGGAGCGGTTACAGATGCTTTAAAAAGTAACTCTAATGCTGGTTGGGGAATTTTTAGCTTAATTTTAATTGCAGTTGTACGCGAAGGCTTTGAAACTGTTCTGTTTATCGCTGCCAATTTTCAACAGGGGTTAATTCCCAGCCTCGGTGCGATTGCTGGTATTGCAGTTGCTGCACTTGTAGGTGTACTTCTGTTTAAATGGGGTGTCAAAATCAATATCAAGCAATTTTTCCAAGTGATGGGTATTTTGTTGGTATTGATTGTTGGTGGATTGGTGGTGTCAGCATTACATAATTTTGATGAGGCTGTCGCTAACCTTGCTCTTAGTAACCGTGCCTCAGAAAGTCTTTGTTTTTATTATCAAAGGTTTACCAAAATCCACTCTTGCATTTTAGGGCCAATGGTTTGGAACACTGCCAATATTTTGCCCGATGAAAAATTTCCTGGTATTGTGCTCAAAGCTTTATTTGGTTATAGACAACATCTCTATCTCGTACAAGCTGTAGGATATGTCTTATTTTTGCTAACAGTCGGGGGTTTGTATTTCCGCAGCATCACAGGAGGAACTCCTGGTGGCAACATTCCAGTAAAGACTGGAAGCTAGGGACTAGGGGGGGGCTAGGGCGTGGAACATAAAATTATAGATCTAATCCCGAATCACCAGTACCCAGTACCCATTTCCTATGAACAAAATTTCTGTTCAGCAATTATTTATTTATCCATTTAAAGGCTTAAGCGCCCACCAGTGCGATCGCGTTAACCTGCAAGTAGGGCATGGCATACCAGGCGATCGCGCTTTTGCTTTGATGTACAAGCAAGATGTAATAGATACTGTCTTTACAAGCGTGCCTTGGATGAAGAAACATAACTTTGCCATGCAAAATGACTGGCATGGGCTAGCGGCGTTAGATTGTTTCTACGAGTCGGCTAGCGGCACTTTGACAGTCAAGCGTAAAGGTGTAGAGTTATTAGTTGCCGATACCAATACTAATAAAGGACGCGATTTAATTTCTGCCTTTTTCACTGGCTACCTAGCAGGAATTTACCCCAGTCAAGCTGCGAGACATCCTCAACGCTCACCTTTGCAACTAGTGGGAGAATTTTACAAAACACGCTATCCCGACCGAGAAGCAGTACATATTTCCCTTATCAGTCGGGAAACTATTAACCATTTAAGTGAGTTGGCTAGACAACCAATAGATGTACAACGGTTTCGTCCTAATATCGTCGTTGAGGGTGTATCCGCTTGGCAAGAATTTGATTGGGTAGGGCAAGAAATCCAACTGGGAACAGCGCGAATTGCTATTACAGCAAGAATTAATCGTTGTTTAAATATTGATGTGAATCCTGAAACAGGGGAAAGAGATACAAATCTACTTTCTCTGCTGCAAACACATTTTCATCATACACAGACTGGAGTTTTGGCGCAGATAATTAGCGATGGTTCTGTAGCGATCGGCGAGCAATTAATAGTTAATCTTTAATAATAAATTAGCCGAACTCACTTTTTCATTCAAACGTAAATTTCAAAAAATTATCCTTTTTTTCTACGACTGCAATAAGCAACTAATAACACAAATAATCCCATTCCAAACAGGTATTTAAAAGGTGTTGGCACGAGAGGATTAGGAGATATAAATCCCTCAATTATGCCAGCAATAATCAACATTGGCACAATAGCAAATACTAATTGCACTGCTTGAGAACCGTAGAACTTTAATGCATCAGCACGGCGATACTTTCCAGGAAATAAAATTGCTTTTGCTAATAAAAATCCAGCACCACCAGCAAAAAATATCGCAGGTAATTCTAAAGAACCGTGGGGAAATACGAACCCCCAAAAAGGATAGGCAAGATTATTTTGTCCGACTAAAGTGCCGATCGCACCAATCATCAAGCCGTTAAATACCATTAAAAACGCTGTATACAGCCCAGCTGTGATTCCGCCAGCCACTGCACCAAAAGACACCGACAGGTTATTCGTCATAATGTTGCTAGTTGCCAGAGGTTCGATACCGACAATTGAACCCATCCACAATTCACCGCGATCGCGCACTCTAATAATCAAACTTTCAGGCACAATCAGCGACATAAAACTGGGATCTTGCCAAGCATACCACCAAGCAACCAGCGCCCCCAGCACAAATAAAGCTGTGGCAAAAGCAATATATGGGAATGTTTTTTGGATTATATTTGGTAATCCCCAACGGTAAAAATTCAATACTGCATCCCATTCTTGTCGGCGTGAACCTTGGTATATTTGCGTATAGGCACGAGTTGTTGATGATTGTAAATTTTGTATCAATGTATGACTGACTTGTTGAGTGCGAGCGCGTGCCAAATCTGCCGATATCGAACGATATAAACTAGCTAACTCTTTGATTTGGGCTGCTTGCAAAGATTTAAGTCCTTTTGTTTCTACTTGTCTTAACAGAGCCTCCAGACGTTGCCAATTTGGTTCTCGTCGCGAAATCCAACGTTGAATATTCATAAATTTTGGGAACACTGAGTTTAAGTTAACTTAAGATAGCCTCAAGTTTACTACTGCATCTCACAGGAGCATAAGACATCATGTCTTTTAATCACGGTTCTTATAGCCCTCTACAACCATTAAGTATAGGTAATGTCGTCAGTACAGGATTTTTACTATATCGTTCTCATCTAAAGAAATATTTCTTACTTGCTCTCAAAGCTTATGTGTGGCTTTTTGTTCCAATTTATGGTTGGGCAAAGTTTTTTGCCCTCACAGCTCTAATTTCCCGTTTAGCATTTGCCGAGTTGGTTAATCAACCTGAAAGTATTCCCTCTGGCCAGCGTTTTGTTAATTCTAAGTTATGGCAGTATCTAATTACGATGCTGTTAATGTTACTTTTAGGTGTGGGAATTGTTATTGGTATTGTAATTTTATTTTTAGTTTTTAGTATTTTATCAGCATTACTAGTTGGTGGGATAGGTCAACAAGCAAATCCAACTGCATATAACATCTTTGGTTTAATAGCTATTGTATTTATGTTTTTGATAATTGTAGCTATTTTATGGTTAATGACACGGTTTTATTTAGTGGAAGTTCCTCTTTCTATTGAAGATAATATTAACAGCACGTCAACAATATCTAGAAGCTGGGAGTTAACTCAAGGTTATGTATGGCGAATTCTTTCTATTTCACTAATTGGATTTTTAATTACAATACCTATTCAGATATTTACGCAAATTATTAGCTTTATTCTACAGGGAATCTTTGCACCTCTTATTAGACAGGAACCTATAATTTTTGGTCTGATTTTTTTTGTATTAACCATAATTTTAAGCTTTGGTAGTGGAGCAGTTATTTTACCATTTTGGCAAGCTCTGAAAGCTGTGGTTTACTATGATATTAGAAGTCGTAAAGAAGGTTTAGGTTTAAAGTTACGAGAACAAGATATTTAAATATCATTATAATTTGACTGTTATGCATATTTTTAATCGTATTAAATACCAAACTCCAGAAAGTGTAGAATTAGAATTTGTTTTAGCAGGAATAGGCAGTCGTGCTTGGGCATTACTAATTGATTATCATGTTTTGGCTTTAATTTTTATTACCTTCATCAGTGCATGGTTATTAATTTCAGTACAACTAATAGATTGGTTAACAAATATTTTTAATAGTGAAAAAGTTGGTATTTGGCTATATGCGATCGCTTTATTAATCAATTATTTTATTTACACAGGATATTTTGTCTTTTTTGAGACAATATGGCAAGGGCAAACTCCCGGCAAACGCATAGCCAAAATTCGTGTTCTTAAAGACAACGGACGTCCGATTGGATTGCAGCAAGCAGCCCTACGTGCTTTACTGCGACCTATAGACGATACCTTATTTTTGGGTACATTTTTTATTATTTTTGGTCGTCGTGAAAAGCGTGTGGGCGATTGGGTAGCTGGTACAATTGTCATCCAAGCTCAACCACCTTCTATATCCAAAAATTTTACTATTTCTGAACAGGCAAAGTTAATATGTCAAGAATTGCTAGAAACAGCAAATGTATCAGCAATGTTACCTGATGATTTTGCCGTAATTCGTGAGTATTTGCTCAGACGTAAAGGAATGTCACAAAAAGGAAGGGAGTCAGTAGCTCTGCGACTAGCCAAGCAAGTTCAAACTATTATTAATTTAGAAAAATTACCAGAACGTGTTAGCCCTGAACTATTTTTAGAAGCTATTTACCTTGCGTATCAACAATCTTCAAATTTTGGTCAATAGTTGATAGCTAATAGTTAATAGTTTATTTTAGCCATTAACCATTAGCTATTAAACCTTAGCCATTAACTAAAGTTTAGAATTGGCCAGTCTGGCTCACGATAATACTGTGTCATGTTATCAAATTTTCGTAGTTCGGCACAATTTACTACAAAATCTAATGGATTCATCAACCATTGTTGATTGATTTGTGAAAATACATTCACAAGGCGATCGCGATCTAATTCAAGAGGAACCTCTCCAAAATAGCCCAATGTAATGTGGGCAGTGAAATGGTACTGTTGTTCAATACCTAAACCAATTAATTGAGGATTTTGATAAATTGCCCGGCGTAAATTTACAACTTGCTCGTAAAATTTTTCTTCTTGAGGAACTAAACAAACACCTACAGCTCTTGGCATAATCATCAGTCCCAATGTTTGCCAGCGAATTGGAGCAGAATAACCTGTCATAGACTGTTGATATTGCTGGAAAATTTCGGTAAAGCAAGAGCGTAACTGTTGTTCAAATTTAGGATTTTTTTCACAAGCGTCTCGAAAAGCGCTGTCCCAAATTAGATCTGCTAAGGTTAAATGAAAGCTAGCAGGTGGAACAGGTACAATCAAATTAGAACCAACAGGCAATTGCAAGAGTTCTTGTTGGTAAGCCTCTAACTTGGCATAGAAATTAGAGTTTTCTGTTTCTTCTTCCCAAGGTGGAGTAATAACTGTATAACCAGGAAAAGATACAGCTTGTCTTGCCCCATCCGGTGTAGGCTGAAATTTAGAGGATTCCTGGATATGCTGGACTTGGGATTTGTACGCTTCTGGGAGCGTCATCCGTGCTACCCGGTTTAAGTATGTTTGATAGTTGTCGTCCAATCTTCATATCCTCATGTTCTTACGCTTATTGATTTTAGGCAAACTTATCCGCATTGATTTAGTGACTTAAAAAGTATTTAGCTTTTTGGTGTGAAGGATAACATAAATTAAAAATTAACTAGTTGCGGTGAACAACCCCCACCGCAAAAAAGAGGAGTGACGAGAAAATGCCGCCCCTAGTGGGGATATAAAATATAGATTGTACAGAATCTAATGCCCAAATTCGATACCCAGTAACTAGTCCCCAATCCCCAGATTTCCTTTTCATCGAGGTTCCCTATGCCAATCTACGTTTACTGGGGTGAGGATGATTTTGCGATTGAAAAAGCAATTACCGCTTTGCGCGATCGCATCCTCGATCCTTTGTGGACAACTTTTAACTATACAGCTTTTCCGCCAGAGCAATCTGATGCCGTTATTGCTGGTTTAAATCAAGCTATGACACCACCATTTGGTGCTGGAGGACGCTTGGTGTGGCTTGTAAATTCTACACTGTGTCAGCATTGTCCAGAAAATGTCTTATCTGAATTGACACGCACTTTGCCAATCATTCCTGAAGATTCGTTTTTATTGCTGACAAGCCGTAGTAAACCTGATGAAAGACTGAAATCTACAAAGCTTTTAAAAAAATTTGCTACTGAATTTCGCGAATTCTCGCTGATTCCACCTTGGAAAACAGAACTGCTGCTACAATCAGTTCAACAAGCTGCTCAAGTTGTAGGCGTAAAATTAACTCCTGAAGCAGCGCAGATGTTAGCAGAAGCCGTAAGCAATGATACACGACTGCTGTACAATGAGCTAGAAAAAATACTACTGTATACTGGCGGCAACAACAAACCACAAGATGTAGACACCGTTGCCCAGCTAGTCAGAAACACCAATCAAAATAGCTTGCAACTAGCAGCTGCGATCAAAATAGGTGACGTAGCCAAAGCTTTAGCTATTTTGGCGGATCTCATTAATGCTTGTGAGCCATCTTTGCGCATAGTTGCCACACTCATTGGTCAATTTCGTACCTGGTTATGGGTAAAGATGATCGTGGAAAGTAGTGAAAAAAACTTACAAGCGATCGCCCAAGCTGCTGAAGTTAGGAACCCCAAGCGCATCTACTTTTTACAACAAGAAGTAAAATTCCTTTCTGTAAAGCAATTAATTGCTTGTTTACCTTTACTACTGGAGTTAGAAGTTAGTTTAAAGCAAGGAGCAACAGAGATATTAACCCTGCAAACGAAAGTAATTGAACTTTGTCAAGTATGCCAAGGAAAATAGTAAATAAAGACAGAGATGTGAGATCAAAGTACCATTCACAGAATAAATTCAGTATTTTCCTGGAACTTCTCTCTTATAAAATAATTCATTGTGGTTAACAGAAGTCTCAGTGTAGTTGTTTTGTACATAGCATAATGAACAGATCTGATTGCCTTTTTCGCAAATCAAGCCTAGCTAAGATAATTTTTCACTCCTTACTTGTTAGTTCTCTTAGTATTGTTAGTTGGGTAACTACCATGTTTGTGTGGAATACAAAAGTGGATGCTCAAAGCCCATCACAAACTATCCCAGCAGATAAAAATCCCGAAATAATGGGCTACTCTAGAGCCCTCATCAAAATTGAGTCGGCACGTCAACAAGCTTTTGAAAACATCAAGAAAATAATTGGGAACAGAGAAGTTCCTAAAATGGCTTGTAACGATCCCAATAGCTTAAATAACATTCCCAGTGAGGCTAGAGATATAGCGGTCAACTACTGTAATCGTTCTCAAGAGATAGTTAAAGAAAATGGGCTAACACCTGAACAATTTAATAAAATTACTGTTGAGTTACAGAATAATGAAGACTTAAAACGTCAAATTTATAATACGTTAATTCATTTGCAAAAAAACCCTAATGAGAAATAAATCAAATTACCACAAATTTGCAAATAGAGCTTAGGTAACTTCCTTACTCCAGAAATATGTGGAGGCAGTAAACCTATGATGTAATTAACAACAAAATAAATGTTTGTATTATTTTGGATTTAAGCGCAAATATAAATGAAATGCAAATTTATACACAAACTTTTCTTCGTCTCTCTTTATCCATGTCTTACCTTCTGCCTCTTTGCAGTCGCTACAACGGGGAGAACCCCTAAGGGCGCGCTGCTCTCTGCCTTCTGCCTTTTACTTAGCACAAGATACGATATATCTAGAGTTTTCTGACATTTAGCCGTGTTTTCTTCTGTGTTGCCGACTATCAACATTTTGAAACAACCCACAAGTGCCAATTGGGTGGAGCAGGCCATATCAAATCTAGACACCATTCTCCTCGATCATGCTCAATGCGAACGCAAAGCTGCTGGTGTCGCTTTGAATTTGATTTTTCGCTACCCTTCTAATGCGCGGATGGTAAGAGAATTAACTAAAATTGCTCGTGAAGAACTAGAACATTTTGAGCAAGTGAATCAATGGCTAGAACGCCGGAATATACCCATGCGCCCCTTAACACCGCCTCCTTATGGTGCGGGTTTGAAAGCCCAAATTCGCCCTCAAGAAAGCGATCGCTTTTTGGATTCCTTGCTTGTGAGTGGTTTAATTGAAGCTCGCAGTCACGAACGCTTAGGATTATTGGCTACTCACTGCCCTGAGCCAGAATTGGCGACATTTTATGAAGGTTTGATGAGTTCAGAAGCGAGACACTTTGGTATATATTGGGTACTAGCTGATACTTATTTTGACCGTGAAATTGTCAGGCAACGCTTAGATGAACTAGCAGTGATTGAAAGTAAGTTACTGGCAAATTTACATCCTGAACCGAGAATTCACAGTTAGGGGAAAAGCACAGGAGCAGAGGGGAAAATAACCACTGTACGGGCGGGTTTAGAAGATAAATTATCAGTTTGAACAACAAGATTATCAACAAACCCGCAGGGCGCTTCTTTTTGCAACGCGCTGCCTCCTCTACTAACAAATGACTAATGACTAATGACTTATCACTATTACCGAGATTTTTTAATTCGTGACTGGCAACAGCGCGATCGCATTCCCGCAGCAGAAGTAATTCGATCAGTATTATTGGAATATGGTTTGGGTTGGGAGCCAAACGGTGCAGATCAAGATGTACTGCAAGTAGAAGCATATTACTTAGCAACAAGGGGAGAGTTTTGGATAATTGAACACCAAAATCAAATAGTTGGTACGGGCGCATACTACCCCATCAAACGTGGTGAAAAAGCCGTCGAGATACGCAAAATGTATCTTTCGCCCAGTGTTAGAGGTTTGGGACTAGGAAAATATTTGTTACAACAGTTAGAAGAAGCGATCGTCTCCCGTGGTTTTCTCTCAATCTGGATAGAAACTGCCAGCGTTTTAGCCCAAGCAGTTAAGTTGTATGAAAGCAACGGATATATACCGACAACAGGTGTAGAAACAACTCGATGCGATCGCGTCTACGTCAAATCCCTCATGGCTAATTCCAATTAGCCATTAGCATTAGCTGTTGAAGTGATTATGCAAGTCTGGAATAAAGCGCTCGCATCTTTTCTAAATTTATTTCTCCAATCTCATTGCCCTTTGTGTCAACGTTCCGCTCCACAGGAATTGTGTCAAAACTGCACTCAAAAGTTACAAAAATTTCGTCTTTCTACCACTAGCAGTTTAAGACAAGACTCTGTGCCTATATTTGTTTGGGGAGCCTATGGTGGTATGCTCAAACGAGCCATTGCTATCATGAAATACGAAAACCAGCCCCAAATTGCTCGTCCTCTGGGTAAATGGTTAGGAGAAGCATGGTTATTACAACACGAATGCGATCGTAAACTAAAAGTAGTTCCGATTCCACTCCATCCCCAAAAACTACAACAGCGTGGCTATAACCAAGCTGCACTGATAGCCCAGAGCTTCTGCGAAATAACTGGATTAAAATTGAAACAGAATGGTTTAGAAAGAGTCAAAGCAACGGACGCACAGTTTGGCTTATCTGCATCTGAACGAGAAAAAAACTTAACGGCAGCCTTTGAATTAGGGCAAGACTTTTACCGTCGTCCAGATGCTCCAGTTTTATTAGTAGATGATATTTATACTACAGGTGCAACTACCAGAGCCGCTGTGCAAACACTTCGTCAAAATGGAATAGCAGTTTCTGGTTTAGTAGCAGTTGCCACCACTGTTAAAGACGGATAATAAAGTGAACAAATAGCAATCCCTGCTAAACAAAACTATAATTGACCAAATTACGCTATTTTTGTGGAAAAACTCTTGGGGATGTTAAGTAAAACTTTTGCGGTGGGTTTGAAACAAACTATTTTCATTCCTACCTCTTTGCTGGTAATTGGCATGAGTTCAACAGCAGTTTTTGCCCAACTTAATAAGCTGTACAATCCAATTCCTTTGCCCAGCACTTATGAAGTTGCCGATACGCTATCAGATAAAGATATACCTACAGGTCAGGGTGGATTTGCCCGTGATTATATGGTGAAGTTAAATAAGGGTGATAATTTAGCTATTGATCTCAGTTCTGATAATTTCGATAGCATTGTCACACTACTGGGGCCAGATGGTACAACAGTAGCAGAAAACGATGATGGCCCTGATGGCAGCAGCAATTCTTTATTATTTACCCGTATTACCCAGGCTGGGATGTACATTGTCCGCGTTCGCTCCTTTGGCGAAACAGGTGTAGGAGCTTTCAAGTTGAAAGTTACACGATTGCAGCCAATCAAATAATAAATTAAAAACAATTAAAAAACAGTGGTCAATACACACAATAACAAAGCTTCAGTCCATTCTACAACCGCGCCGTATGTATCGCCTGTATGCCCACCTAGTTTATGATTGAACCAAGCACCAACGCAGAGGGCGATCGCACTTCCTGCAATTACCATGACAAAACTTTCAAGTAATTTACTTCGCTCCATAAAAATTGGCCAAATACTCAAGCCTACCAAAAATAATAGTGTTGGCAACCAATCTCGATAAGAACGAATAGCTTGTTTGTGAAATGCCCCCTTGCCAGTCGGTTTCAAGTAAGGGTAGCGAACAATCGCCAGTACTTGCCCCCAACGCCCCCAACCCATTGCCGCACTCAAAACCAACCAACGGTTTTCCTGTAAATCAGCCAATGCTGCCGTTTTGAGTAGTACTAACGCGATCGCTACCATTGCCCCAAAAGCACCTGTGGCACTATCTGCCATTACCTCTAATCTTCGCTTCGGATCGCCCACTGCCAAACCATCAGCAGTATCCATTGCTCCATCCAAATGCAATCCTCCAGTCATGGCAATCCAAGCACAAACTAATAGAGCACTGCGAGTCAGTGTTGCCATGCCCACATATTGCATCAGAGCATCAAATAGCCCTAAAATCACTCCAACTATCGCCCCTACTACTGGTGCAAGTCGCGCCACACCTTGGAAGTTGAAAGCATCTATAGATGGCAGTGGAATAGTCGTATAAAAAGTGATAGATGCTCCTAAATCTAACACTAGTTGTTTCCACCACTGACATTTATTTGTCATGTTAGTTACGCTAATGCAAAGTAGAGATGCGATGAATTGAACCTGTACAATAGTCTAAAATTCTAAAGTGAAAATATACACTTTCAAATCCTGAGTTTACAAACCCAAGTTGAAAATAGTTACTAATATTTTTTTACATATGTTTACACTAAGACTAAAAAATTCAAATAAGATTTAATGAGACTATAAACTTCACTATAAAAGTTTGCTATGCTTAGATTCAATTACAATCAATTAAAAGTATAAATGATAACCTAAATAATTTTACGTAAGTACAATTTCGTTAGTGGCACTTTTATAGTGTTTTCTCAACCAAATAATTTAATAATTTATTGCAGTTGATTCAGGCGATCGCCCTACAAAGTTGATAATAAATGGAAGGGACGAGAAAGCGGCGAAATCGACTGTTGAGTCTTGTTCCATCTGTGCTCGTAAAGTAATTTGATTATGAGTCATCATCTACCCGAAAGTCAGATCCCAGCTCCATGCATCATCAACACAGGTGTAGTTGTAAATAAGTTGGATATGCGGCGACTTCTAGCCGATTTAGGACGTGTCCGCTATATTTACACCCAAGATGGTGAATTGCGGAGCGAGGGTGAAGGAGATGTGATGGAAGTGTTTGCTAACCCACGGCGTTCAACCTTAGTGGCTAACCATACTCTATATCTCAATCTTTATAGTTTTGATTATTTAGAATTAAAACTGTTACCACAACAACAAACCTGCTTCGATTTGGTGCAAGAAGGAAACTGTCTCCGATTAATTCCTCTTTCTACTCCTATGCAAGAACGGCAGGAGCGTTCGTTAAATGTGAGCGCCATAGAAGCGATGATGGAGCAGGTTCTTTCAGCTAGATGGGATGCAGAAATTGACGACGATTCTTCAGAGCCGTTTTGAACTGATAGCACTTGAGTGTTTTCATTATATATTGACCAAAATCCAACACTGAAATACCGCTATGCTGTACATAGGGACTTAAAGCAGTGAATAGCAAAAAGCACCACTCTTGATCTTCATAAGTGTACAGGAGTTGCGCAATTAGCCTCTGAGAACTCATCTCAATTGGCAGTAGCGAGAGCGATTCAGGTATATTACCTGTGAAAATTTCTTTTATCTATTTTTGTCTCTTGTGTTGAGTACGATCACTTCCCAAATAGACAAAACTTTCAAAGATAGTGTTCCCGAACACGTAAAATATATTTTTGCTTCCTAATGGCTCAGGTGTGATTCGAACACACGGCCTAGGGCTTATGAGTCCCCCGCTCTAACCTACTGAGCTACTGAGCCAAACTTTTCTCACCGATTTCTAAATATAGCACACAAGCTTTCTCATGGCTAGTCTCTCATGGAAATTTGTTGTATTGAAAACAGGGAACTCATCAGCAAAAGAGGGAGATAAAACTCCCTCAAGCACTAGAGAATCATTGAGTTAGCAAATAAAACAACTAGAGCCGCTCTTGCGGTAAGTAAGCAATCGGATTAACAGCTCCCTTACCTGATGAATGAACTTCAAAATGTAAATGAGGACCAGTGCTAAAGCCAGTGCTGCCCATTAAGGAAATGGGTTGTCCTTGCTGCACTTGTTGACCAGCCCGTACCAAAACCTTGCTATTGTGAGCATAGCGTGTTAAGGTTCCATCGCCATGACGGATATCTACAAGATTGCCGTAGCCACCGGGATTCCATCCTGCTTTCTCAACTACACCAGCTGCTGCTGCAACAATTTGTGTACCAGTTCCGTTAGCTATGTCAATTCCTTTATGCATCCGTCCCCAACGCCAACCATAACCGGAGGTAAGAACACCTTTTGTTGGCCAAATAAAACCTGTGGATGTCGGTGAAATTTCCTCAATTGGTTTAGGCAGGTATATATCAACCGAGGCTAAAGGTGGTAATTCTGGAGAAACTTTGGTTCCTCGTCTTACGCCAAGAGAGCGAGAGGCATCTACATCTACAGACGGTGTTGCTACCTTAGTACCTCGGTTAGACTGGAACTCAGGATTAATTGGTTCATTAGTCGGTTGAGTAGCACGGAAGGAAGGCTTAATTGGCTCTGGATTATTAGATGCCCTAACCTGAGGAACGGGAATTGATACTGATCTTTGAATCAAAGGAGCAGCTACAGTGTTTGGTGTAGCAACTGGAATTGGTACTGATAAACTCTCACTGGGTTTGGATTGAGAGCTTTGTAAAGCAGTAGTATCGGTGGTATTTTGTGTAACTGTTGAATTACCAGATTGCTGAGAACGGTACTTGGCTCGCAGTTTTTCAATTTCTGCTTGTAGGCTGCGCAAACGCTGATTGCTCTTAGTATTTGTGGTTGTGGCGCTATCCTCTTGTCTGGCTAACCGTGTCTGGTTTGTAACTTTCGGTAGAGGAGTATCACCACCTATACCATTGGTATTACTTGTATTAATGGCAACTGGGGCTGCAAAATTTGTTGGAGTCGGCTCTGTATTTGAAATTTGGCTACTCGTTTGTTGCCAAACTCCAATCATAGGAATATTTTTGTTAGCAATAACTGAATTCGTATTTGTATTGACAACCTTGGAAGCGCTATTCCAATTAAAAGCTGGTGAATAGGGCGTTGCTGCTGTTTGAGTTGAAGTATTTTTTGCTGGAACTTTAGGAATAATCAGCTTTTGATCAACCAGCAGTTGGTTGGGATCTGTAAGATTATTGGCTTTAACTAGTTCTGAGATTGAAGTGCCGTATATTCTGGCGATCGCTGCCAACGTATCTCCACGTTTAACTTTATATTTTGCCGTAGTGGATAGCGCTACAAGTGTCGGTGAAGCTGGTGTTGGCTCTAAACCTGGCGTTGCAGATGTCGGTGAAGCTACTGTTGGTTCTAAAACTGGTGTTGTCGGTGTGGGTAGAACTGCTGTTGGTACTGTTGCTGAAGTAGATAGATTTGTTGCAGTTGCCCGCTTTAATTTGGATATCAGGTTAGCTTTACTAGAATCTGTTTGTGATTGTGGTCTAAAAGTGCTGCTTGTATTTGCTTGTGACGCGTTTTCTGGCACACTTGCTGATGGGAGTGTGTTTGCAGCAATCGGTGAGAATCCTTGAGTCTGCCCGGAGCGCAATTGTGTCAGACTTGCTCTTAATCGATTCGATTTTTCTTGTAAACGGTAGAGTGCAAACTCTTGTTGTGCCTTTAGTTGGGCATCTACTTCACTCTTTACCGCATCTGTTGTAGTTGAGCTTTGTGGTTGAAAAGCAGCAAAGGTAGTTTGATTACTATCAACACCGTAAGCCCTAGATAATTTCTCTACTGTTTGAAGTTGTTTTTTGACTTTCTGTGCATTCGCGCTTTCTAAAGAGGCACCTTGTTTTACTGCTGATGGTGCATTAACTTGTACAGGTTGCCATTGCGCACCAAATCCAGGTACTTGTGAAGCTGCTTGTGGCTCAACGAAGACAGGATTTTCAACTGCTTTGCCTGCCAAAGAACCAGTTTTAGACTCCCAGCGATTTGCGGCAGCAAGTTTCACCTCTGCATCCGCAATAGTAGGAATCGTTGAGGCTGTATTTTGGTTGCCTACAGGTTCTGCTGCAAGGGCTCGATCGCTTTGTCGAGTCACCAAAAGGCTGGTTGCTCCCATTGAGATTGCCAGTCCAATCATGGCGGCTTTTGTCGGTACCCGGTGATAATTGCGTGGATTAACTACGTTCTGGTGTTCCACCGGTACATCCTCACTTTGGGCGTTTTCTAGCACAGCCTTCTCTTTTTTCTTTAATGCTCGTTTCAAAGACGACCTCCTATGATCACTAGCGCTTAACTGACCTCAATATTTCGGTCGGATACTAGTCAATGATTTAGATCACATCGAACTGTAGATCAAGATCACACTCTCCAGAGATACTTAGGCAAGATTAACTTGCTTCTGTAATTTAGACAAGTTTACATCCTTTAAATTTGGTAAAAATGAAATTTTGCCGTTTACTTGGTTTACTTGTCTATCACTCCTCATAACCTTTGACAGTCGTTACCGTGATTTTTCACTGATTTTGCTTCAAAAACTAAGGCTGATAAAAATATATATTTAACCAAGCCTTCATAATCTGCAAGTATTTCTCCTGTCAGGGCTGATAAAAGAGCTTTACTCCTTGCCATAGACATTTTCAAGGTTTTTTCGCTCAATCCGCGACCCAACAAGAGACTTTAAGTTGATTATTCCCTAAAAAATCACTGTAATAACTTTCATGCAATTTTCATGATTATGAAAAGTCAACGAGCTACAAATACATTCAAATGGTTGTTATGACTGACTTACACGTTTTTTGTTCCCTCCCGGAAAAAAATTAAGTTCACGAAAATCTATCTTTGGGTGTGACCTTAAGCTAGTTTTTGATATACAAATTTCTTATATTATCCTACTCACTCTCTAAGTATTTTTAACTACATTTTGCTGAAAATTTAAAAATTAGGTGTAGGAAATTAATTGTGTTTACTGCAAAATATGGAGGGAATTTTACTGCAAAAAGAACTTAGAACATTGAATCTGTTCAGTTTTTCTAAGCAATAATACTCAAAGTATCATTTGACGTACCCTTTCTTTGTGAGCACTTATTGAAGTTTTTGGAAATTGCCCAACTGACGTCGTGCTTCAAACAAGCCTACTGCTACGCTAACTGAAAGATTTAAGCTGCGTACCTTAGGTTGGCTCATGGGAATGTAGAGAGTAGCATCACAAGCAGACAGAACGCTTGGTGGTAAACCTGTAGTTTCACTGCCGAATAATAACCAGTCGTTTGCTTGAAACTCAAAGCTGGTATAGTCAAAGCTTCCCTTCACACTAAATCCTAGCCATCTTCCTCCAAGTTTCTGGTGTACGATTTTAAAGGCTTCAACAGATTCGTGATAATGGAGCTTGACATAAGGCCAGTAATCTAAGCCAGCTCTTTTAAGATAGCGATCACTAATTTCAAATCCTAAAGGCCCAACTAAATGTAATTCTGTACCAGTTGCAGCGCAAGTACGAGCAATGTTACCTGTATTTGGAGGGATTTGTGGATTAACTAGAACTACCTGAGGCATTTTTTGAGCAACTTTATCAGAACTTTAAAATTGAAGTATAAATTCTTACTTACCAATCTAAGTAAACTAGTGGTTGTTATAGAATTTTTTAATATTTATCAAATTACTATAATTGATTAGAAAATTAAAATAAATGAAAAAATCTTACTTAAGGGTGAATTTGAGAGTAGTGATGGATTGTGTCCAACAGAAGCTAACTTTTCTGTCTCATAGCAGTTGAAATTATCTCCAGAAAAATCTATCACTCTCCTGGAGATACCTAAAGATATGGTGTTATGCCACCAAACTAGAACACAATTTATCTGCTAGCTCCATTTCACGCTCTTGAGTAGCACTAATAGCCTGGATAATCGTGTTACGAACACTAAAACCAACTTTGTGTAGTTGCAGCCACTGCTGGGCTTCATTACCTTCGCGGAGAATTTTTTGCAAAGGTGATAGAAAACAACTAAAACCTTGTTGCTTGGCTAGCATCCACACTTCCTGATAAAGTTCGTCAATCCAATCTCTAGCAAGGATGGTTCTTCCGTCTTGCCAATGTAACAATTGAGCATCAAGGCTTGAAGTTGCTGCTGCAATTTCGTTAGCAGTGGTAAGAGAGATGAGTTCCTCATTCGAGAAACTGCTTTGGGTCAACGGATCGAGTTGAGGATTTTCTAAGAGCTGTAACAGGCGCGCTTCTAGTAAAGCGGTAATTGCCAATAACGCAATTGGATCTGTGACTAAATCACAAATTCGCAATTCGAGTCGATTTAAATCATAGGGGCGGCGATCGCCATTTGGTCGTACAGATGTCCATAAATGACGAACATTTTGCATTGTTCCTGCTACGAGTTGCTGTTCTACCCATTCAATATGGTGGGCATGGCTTTCAAATAACGGAACATAGGTAGGAGTATGGGGAAAGACACGCCAACGAGTGGAATGGTAGCCAGTAGCTTTGCTATCTAAGAAAGGAGAAGAGGCACTAAGGGCAAGGAATAATGGTGCTTCCACCCGAATTAACCGACAAGCCCGCATTAACAACTCAGGATCGCTAATACCAATATTGATGTGAATGCTGGCAGTGACTACTTTAGTGCCGTAAGTATTCTCTATATAGTCGTGATAGGGATTTGTGGGATCGGAGCGAAAAAAGCGATCGCTACCACCCAAAGATAGAGTACTACCTGGAATTAAAGTATAGTTGCCTAACTGTTTCAGATATTCTCGCAATTTGAGGCGAGGACGCACTAAGGCACACAATAACTGTTCATAATTGCTGATTGGTGCGGTTGTGTATTCTACATTTCGGCTATCTGGTTCCCGCACATACCCATCTAAAGAGGCGGTAATCTTGTCGGAGAGACCGACTATATCACCATTAGGTGTGCCTGTGTACATCTCGATCTCAAAGCCTTTCAATAGCACCTTATTCTTTCTCCTCGGCTCTCCTTATTTATAAATTGTATCGAAGGAGACGACTTTAGTGCTTCACAATCGAAATTGTTGATAAACTTCACTCGCAGCTCTATGTAGGAGGGAGTGGCGATAGACTAGTGCATTGAGATCCTCAGCATAACCACCACCGATCACGCAGGCAACGGGAATAACAGCCGCGACACAGGTACTCAAAACCTGCATTTCCCGACGATAAATGCCAGTATCTGTGAGGGCTAATTTGCCGAGGCGATCGCCAATATGGGGATCGACACCCGCATCATAGAAAACTAAATCTGGTTTGACATCCGACAATAAATCTGACAAGTAATCTGCCAAAGTTTGTAAATAGGCATCATCTTCCATTCCCACCGGGAGAGGAACATCTAAATCGCTTTTTTGCTTAGTACCAGGAAAGTTTACTTCACAGTGCATTGAAAAGGTGAAAACGCTATCGTCACCTTGAAAAATAAAAGCGGTGCCATCCCCTTGATGAACATCCAAGTCTACGATGAGAACTTTTCGGACTAACCCAAATTTTTGCAAGACACGGGAGGCAATAGCTAAATCGTTGAAAATACAAAAACCAGAGCCATAACTAGGAAAAGCGTGATGCGTACCACCAGCAGTATTGCAAGCTAAACCATGACTAAGTGCGAGTTGGGCTGTCAGGATTGTACCACCTACTGCCACACAGGTACGATTCACTAATAGCGGACTCCAAGGCAAACCAATCCTGCGTTGTGCTTTTGGAGTTAAGGTTCCGTCACAGTAAGCTTGAACATACTCTGGCGTGTGAATTAATTCGATTAGCTCTTGTTCTGGGCATAGAGGAATGCGAAATTGGTGAGGAGAAGCCACTCCATCTTTTAACAGTAGTTCATAGAGTTGCCGGAATTTGGGCATGGGAAAACGATGTCCTTTTGGCAAAGGAGCAATGTAATCTGGATGATAAACCAGTGGTAAGTCCATTGTTAGGCTATTAGCTATTTCTTAACCCATTCGGTATTTTAAGCAGTTTTTTAGAACCTGCGATCGCGCTGTAAATCATAAATAACCTTTTCTAAGTACCAGTTATCGGATTTACCCGGATGTAATTGCCGTTGATGCTTGAGTAGGCGCTTGGCTGCGGATACATCACCACGTAGGAGAGTGAGTAGTTGTTTTTGCAATTGCCTATTTTTAGGATCGCTCAAGTATGAGAGACTTTTCCCCCGTAATCGATTGCAAAAAAGTATGAGTGCTAAAGCAACAATAACCAAAATTAGAAAGATAAAAACGCTTTTCATACACAAGCAAGTAAGGAGCATAACTCTGTCATGCAAGCATTTACCTTATGGCAACAAGAGTGAATTCTCGTATTTTTCATCCTTAAGCGATCGCTTTCGCTTCAAGTCTTATATTTCGGCTGACATGGAGAGATTTTAGTGAACTAATCAGCAAAAAAGTTAATCTCAAGATGTAATATCAACTAAAGTCTTTGATTGAAAATACCACATTGCTCATGAACATGATGGAATTAATCGTGCCAGTTGTGTTTATCATAGCTGGTGTAATTGCTGGAATTATTGGCGAAAAAATAATTTTCAGTAAGCTCAGAAAATTTGTGAGCAGGAGTAGGCTTCCAGGAAGTGAAATCATCTTTAGCTCTCTGCATCGAATGACATTTATTTGGTTAATATTGGCTGGTTGTTTTGCAGCAACTCTCAGTTATCCTCTCAATGCCAATATTTCAGAAGCAATTAAACAAGTTATTACTATAATTTTTCTATATTCAGTCGTTTTAGTATTTGCCAAATTAACTGCTGGTTTTGTTAATTTATTTTTGCAAAGAACAGAAGGAGTGTCAGCATCATTATTTTCTAATATTACAAAGATAGCGGTTTTAATTTTTGGGATTCTAGTTATTTTACAAACAGTAGGAATTCAAATTACACCATTGATTACAACTCTAGGCATTGGTGGACTTGCTGTTGGTTTAGCCCTTCAAGACACATTAGCTAATTTATTTTCAGGTGTATACTTAATTATCTCTAAACAAGTAAAAACTGGAGATTACGTTAAATTAGATGGTGGATATGAAGGATATATTACAGATATTACCTGGCGAAATACAACTATAAGAGAACTTTCAAATAACGTAATTATTGTACCGAACTCTAAATTGGGAACTTCTATTTTCACTAACTATCATTTACCAGTTAAAGAAATTACCTTAACGCTAAATGTTGGTGTTAGTTATGATAGTGATTTAGATAAAGTTGAAAGAGTTACTTTAGAAGTAGCAAAGGAAGTAATGCAAGAAATTGCACCAGGTTTAATGAAAAATGAACCTTATATGAGATTTCATACTTTTGGTGACTTTAGTATAAATTACACTCTTTATATGCGTGTTAATGAATTCTTTGAACAGCGCCTTGCCAAGCATCTCTTAGTTAAGAAATTACATAAACGCTATCAGCAAGAAAGAATCGAAATTCCTTTTCCGATTAGAGATGTTTATGTTCAAAATAATGGAAATAAAGTTATCAATCAGGATTAACAAAATGCCCGCAGGCTGGAAGCCTGGGGCTAAAAGTACAAAGCCCACGGAGGTGGGCTGAAATCTTTATAGTCCGCACAATTTTTGTAGGATGGGTAGAGCGTAAGCCTTACCCATCATCACTTAAATTTAGCTACTTACGTCCTGGTGTACGTCCACCTTCATCATTACTACCACCATGCGGACGAGATTTACCAGGATCGCACCCTTCAGCGCCGTTACCAATTCCTTGGTTACAATTACGTTTCCTGATCTTGGTATCGTCATCATCGTCGTCATCGTCGTCATCGTCGTCGTCATCAATCTTCTTAGATTCGACGTCTTTACCTTCCACAGTATACCGAGAGGATATATCCATAACTTCGCCCGTGCTAACTAATGCTTTATATAACAAAGCACAGACTTCCGCTCTGGTTGCTACTTTCTCGGTATTGAGAGTCTGAACATTAGGATAATTTACAACAATACCTCTTTCTGTGAGTGCGGCGATCGCACTGCGGACATCGCTGCGAATCATGGCAGCATCACTGTAAGCAGCTAAAATTGTCTCCGTAGAACCACTCACACTGTAATTTAGCCCTTGAGCAAAGCCTAACAACACTTCCAAGCGAGATAGGGCTTCATTAGGATTGAACTGATTACCATAAGTTCTTAAAAAGCCCATTTGATAAGCTTCCCGAATCGCATTATAAGCCCAAAAAGCTGTTGAGACATCCTTGAATGACATTGCACTACGAACTTTTACCCTGTCAAAAGCTTGACTAATCATTGCTGCAAATTGGGCGCGAGTTAGTTGCTCATCAGGGCGAAAACTTCCATCTGGAAAACCTTCGATCATTTCCAATGCAGCCAATTCAGCAATAAAATCTTTTGCCCAGTGATCTGAATAAACATCAGAAAACTTCACCTTGATACTACGGGCTACACCTACCTCTCGATAAGCCATCATTAATTGACTGATATCGTAAGTAGAACTACCGTGATCATTAATTTCAGTCACTTGTACCAAACTGCCAGGAGTAGCTTGCAAAGCCTCTGCAAGATTGGAATTTGTAACGCTCATAGATTGACGAACTAAGGCAAACTCACTTTGAGTAAAGGAGGTAGGATAAACACTATTTGCAGTTATTGCTGACAAGCCTTGAACTTGGAACTGATTAGCTTGAACTTCTCTAGAACTACTAAGAAAACTAACACGCTGACCATTAACTTGGGTAAAGTAGTCATAGGTAGTAGCACCTGCATCAATTCTGCTATCGAAGTCAGTATCAAGACCATAAACGGTGCGAATGACTTTATACTCTGTGGGGTTCGCCGACAAAATTAAATTAACCATTGTGTTTGCCGACAAGCACTCAAATTCGCTGTAACCAAGAAAGCGATTTTGCAAATCGTACAAGCGCACAACAACACGATCGCCTGCTTTTAACCCCTTCACAAATTTCGCTTTGTGCTTCATCTTGTACTTATAGTCGCCCAAAAACCGCTCTTTGGCATAGCCTTTACCACGTTTGGTTTTAACAGAAATACGGCTAATAACTTCCGAGAAGTTACCGGAGGGTTGCAAGATTGCGAGAGTGAAACCTGGTTTTGTACTTTTAACTGCAACAGTAGCCGCACTGATTTGAGTGCTGCCTTGTCTGTTTGCAACACCCACAGCACTTGTTTGGGTGCTACGTTGGTGTAGGGTTGCGGTACGGCGCTGCATTGTAGTACGACTGCTGTTTTGCTGAGTTAAAGATTGTACTCTCGCTATCATGGCGCTAGCTACTTGCGATGACTCTTCATCCAGCATGGCTAATGTTCCAGCTTCGTCTGTGCGATACACCCACATCTGCCTATTGCTAGCTACGACAACTTGCCAACCAGGTACTAAAGCCTTAGAACAAATCCCATTTCCTTTCAAACCCAAACAACCATTAGGCCAAGTTATCTTTTCTGCTTTTACAATCCGTAAAGTGGAGGTTCTTAAGTTTGTGCGGTGGGTAATATCTTTTAGAACAGCAGTTTTGACAATTTCTGGCGCGTTGTTTCCTGCATAGTCACTAACAGACTGATCGGCTAAAAGTTGCTCTGTGGAATTAGTCAGTTTTAGCTCGATAGCGTCAGGAACTGCTGATGTAGCTAATGCAGGTGCCATTTGCGAAACAATAGCTACACAACTAGCAATAGAACTTACTTTACTGAAAATCACCGAGTTCATGTAATTTTTGTATCTCATCTCACACCGTACTAATTAGGTAAAAATAAAACAGGCCTAAATAAACCCTTACCTATTAATCCCTTCGTACGAATATAAAACGAGATACTTTAAAAAAATTCATGATAAACGTTACATTCCTGCTTTAAGTAGTAATAAAAATTATTTTTTACTCTTCTATCCCAAAGGTGATCGCATCTGAACAATCTGATGAAGCAGGATGCCGAGTAATATTAGCTTTTGCTTTTGTTTGTCTAGTGTTTTGCTAAAGTCTAATTTATCGGTAATAAACAATCGCGCGATCGCACCATTTTCTTGACTCAATGCGCGGATGAGTAGGTGTTGGAAAATCTGCTTCAGAAAAAATCGCTGGATTTCTTTTACGATAAGGGATTTGGGCGATCGCACTACTTCAACCATCCGCGCTCCTTGCCCAGATTGGATTTGAGCGATTTATACCCTACTCAATCGAAATTTTTCATGCTATGATTGCCCCATCCGCGCAAAAGAACCTTGAAAACCCAATATTGATTGACTTTCCGGCTGCCGCAGTTGAAATTATAATTAATCCCTATTAGGGATTGAAACCTTTGACCCTATGGCAGGCATCGTTAAGTTTTTCGAGTTGAAATTATAATTAATCCCTATTAGGGATTGAAACTATGTATCCATACCAAGACTACCGGGTACCGTTGGGTTGAAATTATAATTAATCCCTATTAGGGATTGAAACAACATAATATGCCAAGGAACTCAAAAGACTATAGAGGTTGAAATTATAATTAATCCCTATTAGGGATTGAAACGCTAACCAGTTAGGCTTGAAAATACCATCACCTGAGTTGAAATTATAATTAATCCCTATTAGGGATTGAAACCTTTAGTATCCCTTCAAGCAGCTGGAGGACTACTCTGTTGAAATTATAATTAATCCCTATTAGGGATTGAAACTTAATAAAGCCTTACTTTCGTTATCCACTGGTGCATGTTGAAATTATAATTAATCCCTATTAGGGATTGAAACAAAGCAGTAGCAGGCTAAGGCTAGAGCGTCGGCGTTGAAATTATAATTAATCCCTATTAGGGATTGAAACTCCGTAAGTGGCTCTGACTTCCCTAGTACTCTCTGGTTGAAATTATAATTAATCCCTATTAGGGATTGAAACACAGCTCTCAGGGAACTTAGAACGATTTAAGAGAGTTGAAATTATAATTAATCCCTATTAGGGATTGAAACATCTTTAACTTCACCCCCTGCAAACACCATACAGCAAGTTGAAATTATAATTAATCCCTATTAGGGATTGAAACTTTGCAAACTCACGCGCATTCAAAAGTATTCCCGCTTCAGTTGAAATTATAATTAATCCCTATTAGGGATTGAAACTTATAGTGAGCTATAGAAGGCTGTCCGTCTATAGTTGAAATTATAATTAATCCCTATTAGGGATTGAAACGTTCATATGGTGGCACCGATGGGATTGTGGTAGGAGGGAAAGGTTGAAATTATAATTAATCCCTATTAGGGATTGAAACTGAAAGCCACCCAGCAATAACAAAGAATACTTCTAAGAAGTTGAAATTATAATTAATCCCTATTAGGGATTGAAACGTAGGCTTGAGCTAACATAAAATGTGACTTTCCCATGGTTGAAATTATAATTAATCCCTATTAGGGATTGAAACATTAATAATGTCCTTGCAACAGGTTCTATACCCTCTGTTGAAATTATAATTAATCCCTATTAGGGATTGAAACTATCATGCTTGAGGTGAAAAACGAGCTTTCATTTCTAGTTGAAATTATAATTAATCCCTATTAGGGATTGAAACAGTTTAAGTAATATTTTATCCATCTGATTTTTGAGGTTGAAATTATAATTAATCCCTATTAGGGATTGAAACCTACAAAGCATGGATTAGACCTCAATCCAAGAGTAAGTGTTGAAATTATAATTAATCCCTATTAGGGATTGAAACCTGATATAAAACTGGCGAGAAAAACCGCGCACTCGAGTTGAAATTATAATTAATCCCTATTAGGGATTGAAACAATTTAGGAGTTATCTTTAATACCTAGCACCAATTTGTTGAAATTATAATTAATCCCTATTAGGGATTGAAACACTTCTTTGGTGCTCACGCTGTGGGTGAGATTTTGTTGGAATTATAATTAATCCCTATTAGGGATTGAAACTGTATCCTCATGCTGCTCTTACTCCTATAAATGGAGTTGAAATTATAATTAATCCCTATTAGGGATTGAAACTGTATGAGCGATGTTGAAAGATTGTTAGACGGCGTGTTGAAATTATAATTAATCCCTATTAGGGATTGAAACCCATATCCAGATGCGATCGCACCTAAGCTAGTTCCGTTGAAATTATAATTAATCCCTATTAGGGATTGAAACGTGCTTTATCAATCTCAATACCTAATCGAGATGCGGTTGAAATTATAATTAATCCCTATTAGGGATTGAAACATTTACTACAAACACGAAAGTGCTAAGGTTTGGGCTAGTTGAAATTATAATTAATCCCTATTAGGGATTGAAACAACGAATTTTTCGCCAAAACCCTCAAAGCTGCTAGCGATGTTGAAATTATAATTAATCCCTATTAGGGATTGAAACCCAAGAAAATCGTGCAGTTTTTAGGTAAATAAATAGTTGAAATTATAATTAATCCCTATTAGGGATTGAAACAGTAGTTTGTTACTTTACCACAAGAGCGTCACTGGTTGAAATTATAATTAATCCCTATTAGGGATTGAAACTGATTTGCTCTTGGTACTTGAGCAGGTATTTTTGCAGTTGAAATTATAATTAATCCCTATTAGGAATTGAAACACTTCCCAGACTGGGCAACTTTATATTTCTTTTCGTGTTGAAATTATAATTAATTCCTATTAGGGATTGAAACGGATAGCCAGCATTAGAAAAAGCAGTTTTTATGGCGTTGAAATTATAATTAATCCCTATTAGGGATTGAAACCAATTGTAGAAGCTTTTTATTGTAAAATCCTTGCCGTTGAAATTATAATTAATCCCTATTAGGGATTGAAACACAATCACGAAACAGGTTTAACATTAGCAACTAAGGTTGAAATTATAATTAATCCCTATTGGGGATTGAAACAAAACCCATTTCTCTTACTCTACCTTCTAAATCTTCGTTGAAATTATAATTAATCCCTATTAGGGATTGAAACACTTCCCCAATCACCAACTAACTACTAATCAATATGTTGAAATTATAATTAATCCCTATTAGGGATTGAAACTCTTCTCTTACCCTTCGTATACAAAATTAAAAGGGGTAGTTGAAATTATAATTAATCCCTATTAGGGATTGAAACCACGTCGTTGATGCACTGCCCTTGAATTTGATTCGGTTGAAATTATAGTTAATCCCTATTAGAAATTGAAACAAGCACAATATCAGTATTGTTGTACAGCCAATACACGTTGAAATTATAATTAATCCCTATTAGGGATTGAAAACCCATTCTGATCAAAGCTTCGAGGGGTTGCAGATTAGTTGAAATTATAATTAATCCCTATTAGGGATTGAAACTCTTCTCTTACCCTTCGTATACAAAATTAAAAGGGGTAGTTGAAATTATAATTAATCCCTATTAGGGATTGAAACCACGTCGTTGATGCACTGCCCTTGAATTTGATTCGGTTGAAATTATAGTTAATCCCTATTAGAAATTGAAACAAGCACAATATCAGTATTGTTGTACAGCCAATACACGTTGAAATTATAATTAATCCCTATTAGGGATTGAAAACCCATTCTGATCAAAGCTTCGAGGGGTTGCAGATTAGTTGAAATTATAATTAATCCCTATTAGGGATTGAAACTCTTCTCTTACCCTTCGTATACAAAATTAAAAGGGGTAGTTGAAATTATAATTA